>CAZKIR010000488.1:0-3212 GCA_964552835.1 uncultured Bacteroidales bacterium | reverse complement strand
GATTTCTACTTGGCGTACCGGGCTTTCGCAGGTATCCGAACGTTCGATAATATATACATGGTTTTCCCGATGGAATCGTAAGGGGTAAGAAAAGACCCGGAGTGGATAGAGTCGCTCAGGGTGGGTTTTTTATACCATATCATATCGCCTTTCGGGGTAGAATTTGATTGGGCGGTCATTAAGGCTTTCGCCTCCCCGTGGCAATATGCCGTGTCCGTCCCCACGGTGGGCGCATCCGGCGCACCGCCATCAAGGATTTCCACGGTATCGCCATAAAATGTGCAGCCGTAGCTGTTCCGGATGGCTGTTGGATAATTGGCATTTTTAACGCCCGTGAATTTGCCCTGGTTTTGCGTATAATCCACATCATCAATAGAATACCAAAGCCCGGCTTGGGACGGGTAAATTGATATTTTTCCATCGGAAGTGCTGCAATAGGTTTCGTTTTCTGAATAAACAGAATCTATTTCCGTCGTTGGGTTGATGGTCAAAACGGCCAGGTCGGCATCGCTCTCGCAGCCGTTCAGGCTTTGGGTAGCGCTGTACACGTGGTTGCCCACCGTGTTGTCAGGCGCTGTCAGGATAGTCCCGGTGCCAATGCTGTCGTTATTGCTGTCATACCATTTCAACACGGCCCCTGCATCGGCCACCGCCCGTACTTTCCCGGTTTGTCCATAACAAATGGTGGTGTCCTGGGCATCGGGCTTGGCCGGTTTGGCGTAAATGGTAAAGGTCATGTCCCGGGCAGCACTTTCACAGCCTGAAACGGTTTGTGTTACATGAAAGGGATAGGTACCGGGGTTGTTGCCCGTGTAAGAAGAATGGAAAAAGACCTGTCCGTCATGTACCTTGGAGGCGGTTGTCAAACTGGGATCATCGTACCATTTGATGGTGGTCCCGGTAGCGGTGAGGGTAGAAGGGATGTTTCCCTCGCAGGCCTCCACGCTTTGGGCGGTGGGTCTGGCCGGCACGCTGTAAATGGTAAAGGCAAAGCTCTCGTGGGGGCTTTCACAACCATCCGAAGTTTGTGACACGAGGTACTCGTAACTGCCCGGGCTGGTTTCTTTGGGCTGGAACAGGGAGCCCGTGCCCACCGCGCTGGTATCCGAGGCATCGTACCACACGATGTTGCTGCCCGAGGCCGAGAATACCGGGGTGGCCTCGTCTTCGCAGATGGTTTGATCGCCCACGGAAAGTTTCGCGGGTTTTTGCTTGATGGTCAGGGTCACTTCCGTGGATTGGCTTTGGCAGTTGTTCTCGGTTTGGGTCGTGTAATAGGTGTAAGCCCCCACGGTCGTTTTGCCGGTAGTAAAGGTATTGCCGGTGGCCCTGAGGTTCGTGAGGGCGGCATCGGCAAACCATTCCACGTTGTTGACGGTAGCTTCCAGGTCGGGCACGGCATTGCCCGAGCAGGAGGATTTGTCCGGTGCCACGGGAGAGGAAGGGATGGGGTGTATCACGATGGTGACTTGCGCGGCGGGGCTCTCGCAACCGCCCGCGTACTCTGTCACGTAATAATTTGTCGTGCCTATGGTGTTCAGGGGGCTGAAAGTACTGCCTGCCCCCACGGTATCGGTTAGGCCGGGGTTGGTGTACCAGGTGAGGGTGCCTCCCGATTGGGCAATGGCGGTGAGGTCGGCCATGCTTTCGCCATAGCAATAAGTGGCATCGGTGCCGGCCAGGGGCGCCACGGGCTGGTCGCCCGAGCCCACGGTCAGGGTATCGCCGTAAGAGATGCAGCCATCGCCGCTTTTCACGGCCACGGGGTATTGGGCATTGCCCAGGTTGTTGAAAGTATTGGTCAGTTCCCACACGGTGCCCCCGTCAATGCTATACTCGAGGGGCGCCGAGCCACTGGCCGTGATGCTGATGCTGCCGTCCTGGCTGTTGCACACGCTTTGGTCTTGCGCGGTGGCCGAGGCTATCAAGGGTTTGGGATGGACAGTAAGGGTGGCGGCTTTGGAAGGGCTCTCGCAGTTGCCGGGTTGTTGGGTGGCGTAATAGGTAAAGCTGCCCACGAGGCTATCGGTTGGGGTGTACGAGTTCCCGGTGGATACCTGCTGTGTTAAGGACGCGTCTTTGTACCATTTGATGTTGGTGCCCGTGGCCGTGAGGGGCGGGTTGGCATCGCCCTGGCAAGTGGTGCGGTTGGTAGTGGTTGGTGCCGTTGGGATGGCATCCACGTATACTTTCACGCTGTCGGGCGGGGCCACGCAGCCCGAGAGGGCATCGGTCACCTGCAAGGTATATTTCACGGTGGTGACCAGGGGCGGGGAGGACTTGGGATGTGCCACCAGTTGACTGGACAGGCCCGTGGAAGGGCCCCAGTAGTAGGAATACCCACCCGATCCGCCCGAGGCCGAAGCCCCGGTGCCGTTGGGTATGCCGCCCAGCACGGCCGAATCGCCCAGGCACACGTGCACGTCGCTGCCGGCTTCGGCCATGGGCGGCTCATAGGTTTGCACTGCCAATGACATGGTATCGCCCTTGCAACCATTACTGCTGGATTCCAGCACCTGTATCCCGCCCGACCAGGGGGCAGCCTTGAACATTACCTGGGCAAAATTCGAGGGGCCGCTCAGGTCGGGCGCTGCCGCGCTCGCGTCACTCAACATCCATTCATAGCTGCTGCCGGTATGGTAGTCTACCTGGTAAAATTCCGTGGTGCTCACGCACGCGTCCGATCGGCCCGTGATGGCCGAGGTGGCAGGAGAGGGTTTGATTTCCCATTTCATGATATCGGTCGCATCAGAACATGAGCCTTGCCCGTATGCCTTTAGAGTAAAAAATACTTCACCAGACAAACCATTTGCCGGGGTATAGATTGGTTGAAGCATGGTAGAATCATTGAACGTACCACCTGAAACAGAAGCTGACCAAGCCAAGGAATCGTAGTTATTGGCCGCCGGTAATATAGAAAGATTGTTAAATTCCAAATTAAATCCCTGGCAAATTACCGTGTTTGACCCTGCTTCCGCGGTAGGAGGTGGTGTAATATAAATACGCATAGTATCCCTTACCGGGTTACAGCTCCCATTTCCATTAGCTTTCAAAATGAACTGTATCCACCCGGTTTCCCCCGGATCAGGAGTATAAGTTGCATTTAGCACGGTACTGTCATTCAAACTGCCTGACCCATTATGAGACCATCGCACGGAACTAGAATGTTCAACAGATGGAGGGCTTGATAAAGTACTAAAGTTTATCGGGTT
>CAZKIR010000487.1:0-3214 GCA_964552835.1 uncultured Bacteroidales bacterium | reverse complement strand
TGATAAAAATTCTTGCAGTAACTTAAACTATCTTTATTTCACACCCCAGCCTTAGCCTGAGGTTTACCTATAATATTACACCTGATTTCACGGTCCAGTATTATGGCCAACCCTTTTTGTCGGCAGGTAAATACCAGGATTTTAAATACATAACCAACCCCCGGGCAAGTAAATATAAAAACCGCTTTGCCAGCTACAGTCAAGAACAACTTAAATACAATCCCAACGACAATACTTACGCGATAGACGAAAACATTGATGGAACGACAGATTACCATTTTGATAACCCGGATTTCAACGTTTTTTCATTCCGCTCGAACCTGGTAGCAAGATGGGAATACGAGCCTGGCTCGGTGGTTTACCTGGTGTGGACACAAGGAAGGTGGGACAGTACCAATGAAGGGAAATATCGCTTTAGGCAGGATACACGGCAATTGTTTGAAATATATCCCCATGACGTAATTTTACTTAAATTCTCCTATCGGTTTGGGTTATAATTATACACCAACAACTAAATAAAGATACTTTAAAAATGCACGTATCTTTCTGATGGCATATAAAATATAATTAAAACGCTGGCCAATAAAGGGATTGCTGATTTTTTCTGACTTCTGCCACTCACTCTTTCTCCGCATCTGTTTGCTGAGTCCTCACCCATTCATGACGGCGTGCATTCAGGTCGGAGTTTTCGCCCATCCAAACCTGGAGTTTTACCAGGCCGTTTTGATGTGCGCTCACCAGAAAACTACCGTCTTTATTAAAATCAATATACTCGGCATGGTCTCCAGCCCATACTTTGTGGGCGACCGGAATGGCATCGTTGCCAAATTCTTTGATATCGGCAGCACGGTACACGTAAATATACGGATCGTGGCCTTCATGGGCTATGTAACCGCCATTCGGGTGCCAGGATACCAATTCAATCTTTTTACCAGTGTGGTTAAAAAACTTCACCAGCTTGCCGGTTTTCCATACCCAAAGATGGCAATTACCGCATGATGTTCCTCCCTGGCCTACCGCGAATACATATTTCGCACCGGGTGAAAATACCCCGCTGGTAAAAATGGTGTAATGATCAGTTTTTAAGGTTTGGGCAAGTGACCAGTCATCGGTGTTATACACTTTCACGGCACCATGGCCCACTGCCAGGAGGTACTTATCATCTTCTGAAAAGAACAATTCATTCACGGTGTTTCCAAAATCAATGGCTTTTATCTCTTTACCTTCCGGCATATCAAAAACGCGAATGAATCCTTTGGTAGTGCCATCATCCATCTCCATACGCTCTTCTCCGGTTACCAGGAGGCTCCCCTCATGCGACCAGGTGAGTCCATCAATGCCTTGTTTATGCTCCAGTACTTTAAAAACCTCGCCTGTTTTGGCTTCGTAAACAGTAACCAGGTAATCTTCGCTGGCGGCGGCAACATATTTGTTATCTGATGACCAGCCTACGCGTTCAATTTCCTCCTCGGCATAATCGCGCCATAATTCGGCTCCGTCCGAGGTGCGCCACATGATAACGGAATTATCATACTTGGTACCGCTGACAATAAACCTGCCATCGGGTGAGAATTCAGCACTTTCAACCGAGCCGGGTTCACCCAGGGCATCGGCCACTCGGGCCCAGACGGGTTCAAGGCGTAGTTGGTAATTTAAAGGAAGTTGAGGTTGTGCCTGTACTGTGAAAATTGAGATAGTAAACAATACTGTGAAAATAATCTTTTTCATGTCTAAAATGTTTTAAATACTTAATATTCTGTGTTTTGAAATAATGCCAAAATCAATTTTCATAGATAAAAGATTTATTTATCCTGGAAATGATTTTCTTTGCTAATATAATTCATCTTATTCATTTTTTCTATTAAAAACCTTATAACTAAACGTTTTTCGACATGACAAAATTTGCGATTAAAACATGCTATTATTTTTTGTCAGAAAATGAAATGGCATACAATTGTCACACGTTGTCATCCTCATGTCCTGTTTTGTCTTGAAGGGTAATGGTGAATAGTTGGTTTTTCATTCTTATATTTGGGTTGCTATCTTTTAAGATTAACATCATAATATTTTATTATCTTTACATAATCTTTATAACAGAAGAATTATCATGAAATCAAACCGCCGGGATTTTTTCAAAAAAGCAGCCCTTGCTTCCGCCGGGAGTTCCATGTTTCTCGTTAATTGTTCTTCAGGGAAACCCGGGAAGCCAGCAGACTTTTCCGAATTGGATCAGGTTCTTTCCAAACCGGTACTCAGAAGGGAACTCTTTTCAGATCCGGTTATTATTGATACACTCGAACTATTAAGGTACCATGATAATTTCATTTGCCGCGTTCTTTCAAAAGAGGGTGCGGAAGGTATCTCCGTGAGTAATAACATGCAAATGGTTTCCTTGTATCCCATTTTTAACCTGAGGCTTCAACCATTTTTCCCCGGGAAGGATGCCCGCGATCTCGAGCGTTTGCTCGAAGAAGTATACGTTTTTAAGAGCAATTATAAATTACAAAGTCTCGCTATATGGGTCCCCCTGGCAACCATAGAATTCGCGATTCTCGATATGCTTGGAAAAATGTCCGGAAAGTCCATGGGTGAATTAATTGGCGATATCCATAATCCTGAAATCGCCGTGTATCAGGCTAATAATCATCGGGGTCAGTCGGCCCGGGAATCCATCGAAAAAATAAAACAAAAGCAAGCCGAAACCGGTGCAAAAGCAGTGAAGTTTAAAATTGGCGGACGTATGAGCCATGAGGAAGAACCTCCCGGGCGTACCGAGGCGCTTATCCCCTTGGTGCGTAAAGCTTTTGGACCCGATATGGTTATCTATGCCGACTCCAATGGATCATATGATGTTAAGGAAGCCGTTCGTGTAGGTAGGATCCTGGAAGAATATAATATTGATTTTTATGAAGAACCGGTGCCATTCGACTGGTACGAGGAAACCAAAGCTGTGGCCGATGCATTAAATATCCCCATCGCCGGGGGAGAGCAGGAACCATCCATGCACAATTTCAGATGGCTGGTAGGTAATAACGCGTTGCAGGTCGTTCAGCCAGATATTTTCTACCTTGGGGGCATGATTCGATCAATGAAGGTTGCCCGCTTAGCTAAAGTAAAAGGTATGGAGTGCGTGCCACATATCTCAGGTTCCGGCCTGGGATATCTTTACATGATGCATTTTGTATCGGCCTTGCCTAATGCAGGTCCATACCAC
>CAZKIR010000486.1:0-3215 GCA_964552835.1 uncultured Bacteroidales bacterium | reverse complement strand
CCCCCGGGGCATTTTTTTGTTTATTGAATAGCACGAAAAAACAAAAACCAACCCATCATGAAAAAAATACCATTTATTTACCTTTTAATTTTAGTGATTATGAGTACAGCTTTTAAAAGCGACAGCAAAAGTTTCCCGAGCAAAACCGTGACCCAGATCGGGTTCGTGGTGAAAGACATTGAAAAATCCGCCAAGGTATATGCCGATTTATTTAGTATGGATATGCCCGACATTATCCTTACCGATGGCTATGAAAAAACCAATGCCGAGTACATGGGCCAGGCCATGGAGGCTAAGGCAAAATTGGCTTTTATCCATATGGAAAACATTACCCTTGAATTGATCGAACCCGTTGGCAAACCCAGCACCTGGGCCGATTTCCTGGAGCAAGAAGGAGAGGGCATTCACCACATTGCCTTTCAAGTGCCCAACATGAAGGATGCAACTGTAGTATTGGAAAAATCAGGCGGCAAACTGGTGCAAAAAGGTGATTTTACCGGGGGCAGTTATGCCTACGTGGATGCCACAAGCCCACTGGGCGTGATCGTGGAATTATTGACAATTGACAAGTAAGCCAAATTGGGCGGTTCCGCTGAAAAATTAAGAAAATTAATAATAACACGAAACCTTACCTGGTGAAACCAAAAACAATATTTTTTTACTGGTCGTGGGTTTGACTTTTCATAAATAATGTTGACGAAATTTTTTGAGGCCCTTAATGCCGATTGCAATTAGCAGTTGGCAATTAAAGCACTTAAGGTAATAGAATATTGCAACTATTAATGAGCCGCAGTTACAGTAAAACCAATAGCTTCCTGCAACGACTTCTTATTGAAAAATGCTATAATTTTTAAATTTAAACAACCTGTTGGTAAAATTTTAGGCTAAGTGCCTAAAGCTACACGAAGGTTTTAATAGTCACAGCAACTCAAATAAGTGATTGGCCCTTTCCGGGTGAATAATCCCAGCTAAGATTCATTATCATCTGGTCAAATTTATTTATATTGCATTCTTTTTTCAAAACAGGGATTAAAACATGAGCGCAAGCGAAGAAAAGATCATTAAAGCTTTTAAGCAAAAAGACTGGTACGAGATTAAAACCGAGAACTCATGGGACATTTTTAAAATCATGTCCGAGTTCGTGGAAGCATTTGAACGCTTAAGCCGCATTGGCCCATGCGTTTCAATTTTTGGGTCGGCACGTACCCCGAAAAGCAACAAGTATTACAAGTTGGCCGAAGATATTGGTTACTTGCTGACCCAAAACGGGTACGGCGTGATTACCGGCGGGGGGCCGGGCATCATGGAAGCAGCCAACAAAGGGGCCAAAAAGGGCAAAGGCAAATCGGTAGGGCTAAACATTGAATTGCCTTTCGAGCAATCGGCCAACAAGTACATTGATGCCGACAAATTGATAAATTTTAACCACTTTTTCGTCCGAAAAGTCATGTTCGTGAAATATAGCCAGGGATTTATCGTTTTACCAGGTGGCTTTGGCACCTTCGACGAGTTGTTCGAGGCCATCACGCTAATACAGACAGATAAAATTGGTAAATTTCCTATCATCCTGGTCGGAAAATCCTACTGGAAAGGTTTAATTGAATGGGCAAAAGACGTGATGTTAAAAAAAGAAAGCAACATTAGCCCCGGTGATTTAGAAATTATTAAACAAGCTGACACGGCAGAAGAAACGATAGAACACGTTAACAAGTTCTATTCCAAGTACATGCTTAGTCCAAATTTTTGATTGCCACTTGTTCATAAATATAATTCCATATTTTTCAATAATTTAAAAAAGTGCATTATTTTTGTATTTAAACATGGAATTATTATATTTAGGCAGTTTTGGGCTGTTTTTAAACTGAAAATTGTATTATGATCCGAATTTTCCTTATCGGTATATTATATTATAGCTCATTGTTTATCAATATTTTATTTCCTGATAATGCCTCGATAAACCTGGTTGCGCCCAGTGAGGTAGATGCGGGAAATGAATACACGGTCGAGATAACCCTGAACAAAGAGGATATTTCCAGTTTTGCCCGCTTTCAACAAGAACTGCCCGGTGGCCTTAAAGTAAAAAAAATCCAAACAGCCAATGCCGATTTTAGTTTTCAAGACAACCAGGTAAAATTTATCTGGTTAAAACTCCCCGAGGAAGAACAAATTACCATATCCTATGCCATTGAATTTGATGAGCGCTTGAAAGGGGATTTTACCATGAACGGCGAATTTTCTTATATAGTAGACAACGAAAGGAAAAGCGTGCGCACGGGTCCACGCGAAATCCATATCAACCCCAACCCCGACGTAGCCAAAAGCATCGATATTAGCGAGTTTGAAAACTTTATCAATCTTTCCAGGGAAGGTAGGGAAAAACAACTGGCATGCATCCGCGAACAACCCTATTATGATCAAACCAATAATCAATTAATCGTGAACCTGCTGGTATACAAGAACGGCAAAGAAAAATTTGCTAAAATCGAGGAGGTTATACCGGAAGGTTACACGGCCGTGGCACAAGAATCCAAGGAACCTATTTTTACCTTTAAAAACAACCTGGCCAAGTTTATCTGGATGAACCTGCCTTCGGATCCATATTTCGTGGTATCTTACAAGCTGGTGCCCGAGGAAGGAACGGGCGAAATTCCCGGTATCACGGGTGAGTTCTCGTACGTGGACAATGGCAATACCAAGATCGTGGACATCATCCAACTGGAAAATATTAACCTGGCCAACCGGGATCAAGAAGCCCTGAAACAAATCATTGACAACGCCTACATGGAAATTGCCCAGGCCCAGGCCAAAGTAAGGGAAACAGAAAAATTTGAAGTAGCTGCCAGCGAAGAACCGCCCGTGGCAGAGGGACAAGACCTGGCCCCGGTGCTGGAACCGGAAGAAGGCGTGTACTACCGGGTGCAATTAGCCGCCGGGCATAAACCCGTGAACATCAATCAATATTTCAAAAAATATAACTTAAAACACGAGGTTGAGTCTGAAAAACACGAGGGTTGGATAAAATATTCAATCGGGGCTTTTGAAATATATAAAGATGCCCGTGATTACCGGGTATACATCTGGAACACGACGGTAATAGACGATGCTTTCGTGGCCGCTTACAATAATGGCCAGCGGATAACCGTTCAGGAAGCATTAATGATTGCCGATCATAAATGGTACAGGTAAATTTTTTAGGATGAAGAAGACATTAAAAT
>CAZKIR010000485.1:0-3235 GCA_964552835.1 uncultured Bacteroidales bacterium | reverse complement strand
AACCTGGCACGTGCAGCATGGCTGGACTATTACGTGATTGGCCATTTTGACAATCAGGAAGACCGCCGAAGCATCCCAGTAATAAAAGACCTGTTTGATTTCCACGCACGGTATGAAGCGTTTTTTACTAACGTTGTATCCAATGCCCGGGTGCTTCTCGTGAGGCCTGAGCAAAAATGGGGCGCCGAGTTTCTTGGTATGCTCAAACTGCTGATAGAACAAAACCACGTGTTTGATATCATGTTCCATGATTATATGGTCGATTCTTACGAAAGGGACATCGAGGAGTATGATCTTATTATTCTGCCAGATGTACGTTATCTTCCAGCGGAAACCTGTTCACGTTTGGATAACTGGGTAGCGCAAGGGGGGAAATTACTGATTACAGGTAGGTCAACTTCAGCCGACAGTCTGGGAAACCTGTCAGATACCCTTGCGCTAAAATCACCCGGCATAAACAAACTCACGGGTACGCTCACCCGGACACAAGGCTCCTATATTTCGGTGGAAGAACAGGATAAAAGACAACTTGCGAAGGAAAACTGGAATGATGTGGACCTGTTGTTTTTAAACTCGGATTTTTATTATTGTAAACCTGAACCCGGAGTAAACAGCCTGTTAAAACTTATCCCGCCCTCGAAAGTCATGTTTGGGCCTCCAGAAAAATGTTACTACACCGGAAAAAGTGATACTGCCGCATTATATTTGCATCCTTTCGGGAAAGGCAAGGCCGTTTATTTTCCCTGGTACCCTGGCAAAAACCATCTTGAAAAATGGAACCAGACTCACGAAATCCTTATGAAATCAGCCATTGAAGAATTGTTAGGTTTCAGTAAACGCGTGATTGTTGACCATCCCTTAGTAGAAGTGACAAACTACCGTGACATAAAAGGACAATTCGAGTGGATTGGCCTAATCAATCACACCGGGCAACTCAATAACTCCTACCATTCTCCGGTACCCCTCCGTGGTTTGCCGCTTACATTTGCCACAAACCGTAAAGTAAGTTCTGTTACCGGTTTACGAAGTGGGGCAGCCATTCCATTTGACCAAGAACATGGAAAAATAT
Source organism: uncultured Bacteroidales bacterium (assembly GCA_964552835.1). Taxonomy (GTDB): domain Bacteria; phylum Bacteroidota; class Bacteroidia; order Bacteroidales; family CAYFUP01; genus CAZKIR01. The sequence goes on along the minus strand of CAZKIR010000485.1, from coordinate 2,166 downwards.
TGCTGAACATTGAAGAGTTAACGGATTTTGAAATCATCATGATAAATTATTAAAAAATGAAAAAAAAATTTAATCATAATAGTTTTAAAAAATTGGCATTCTTCCTGTTCATGTGTTTCTTTCCCTGTATAGCCTCAGCGCAAACCATTGATTTGTATGCAGGCCCGGGTAACAATCAGGTTCAAATTGCCCTTTCAGATATCAAAAAAAGCTTGCCGGGTGATGTTACCATAGCCATGAAACAGGTAACTGGGTTGACAAGTTTTTCGGCCAACAAAAACATTGTATTCATTAAAATGAATAAACCTGAAGGGATAGATATTCTCAAAGCGCTGAAAGTGATAACTGTTGCAGAAATTGGAAATGAAGGCTTTTCGATACGAAAAATGGATTACAACGGAAAAGAAGCAATATGGGTTGTGGCCATGGATAATGCAGGTTTGCTATACGGTGGCTTTGAACTGGCAGAACAATTAAGGATTTACGGGTGGGATGGTGTTGAGGAAACTGACCAGACACCCTACATGCCAATGAGGGGCACCAAATTTAACCTTCCCCTTGATGCCCGCACCCCAACCTATACCGACCCTGGAGAGGCAGCGCAGGTAAATATGATTCATATATGGGATTTTTCCTTTTGGAGAGAATATATAGACAACCTGGCAAGGCACCGGTATAATTTTATCTCTTGTTGGAGCTTGCAACCCTTCCCTTCATTAGTTAAAGTGCCTGAATATCCCGATATTGCCCTGAGTGATGTTAAACGATCAACCGGTATTCAACGTAAGCTTTACTATCTTGGAGGCCGCGACCTGGACCGCCCGGAAATTATCAATAACCTCGAAACCATCAAAAAGATGTCTGTTGAGGACAAAATAAGCCATTGGCAAAAGGTCATGGCTTATGCAAAAGAGCGGAACATCAGGTTCTATTTTATTACCTGGAATATTTATACTTATGGTATCAACGGGAAATACGGGATCACGAATGATATCCACAACGAGACAACAGCCGATTATTACCGCCAAAGCGTGAAACAATTACTGCTCACTTATCCCGACCTTGGGGGTATTGGCATCACCACCGGTGAAAATATCCCGGGCGCCAGTTTCCGGGAGAAAGAAGACTGGGTGTTTAAAACCTATGCACGGGGAATATTGGATGCTCTGGAAGTACAGCCGGAAAGAAAATTCAGTTTTATCCATCGCCAGCATGAAGCTAAGGTGGAAGAAATTGCCAAAATATTTAAACCCCTGGTCGAACATGAAAATGTAGATTTTATTTTCAGCTTTAAATATGCCAAAGCCCATTCGTACAGTTCTGTGAACCAGCCTTTTAAAGATTGGTTTGTCCGTGATATAAAAAAAGCATCCAATCTTAAAACTATTTGGACATTGCGTAATGACGATAATTACATTTTTCGCTGGGGTGCACCGGATTTCCTTCGTCAGTTTATCAAAAACATACCTCAGGAAGTTAACCAGGGATACTATTATGGTTCCGATGGCTGGGTATGGGGGCGTGACTTCATCAGCAAGTACCCCTTGAAAGATGGCCAACTCGACATTGAACGTCAGTGGTATAGCTGGATGCTATGGGGAAGGCTTGGATATAACCCCGACCTGTCAAATGAAAGACTCGTGGATATTATCCGTGAAAGGTTTCCCGGTACGGATGCAAATAACTTGTTCACAGCCTGGCAGCAAGCATCCATGATCTATCCCACAACAACCGGTTTCCATTGGGTTCCGCTTGATTTTCAGTGGTATATTGAAGCTTGTGCAAGCGCAACACATGTATCAAAAACATATAGTGGTTTCCAGGATGTGCATCATTTCATTCATCAGGGTGTGCATCCCGGAACAGATAATATAACCATTCCTGAATATATGGAAACCCAAATCAACGGGAAGATACCTGAAGGGACAACTCCACCGGATGTTGCTCTGAGATTACACCGGTATGCCGACAGTACACTAGCCCTGGTTAAAAACATCATGAGCGATGGTAACCCCGAGTTGTGGCAACTCAAAGAAGATATCAGGGCCATGGCTATACTTGGTAAATATTATGCACACAAAATCGATGCTGCAACCCTGGTGGCCCTTTACCATGCTGGTAATAGCAGTGAATACAGAAAAAAGGCCGTTAATGAACTTGGGTATG
>CAZKIR010000484.1:0-3237 GCA_964552835.1 uncultured Bacteroidales bacterium | reverse complement strand
CGCCCCATTTTGTTTTAAAATACCGGGGTTTGAGTACTTCCGATCCCGTGAGTGCCACGGTGCGGGACGCGTCAAACACGCCTTCCTGGAAAAAACGGCCGATGGTAATAATGTCTTGGGGTGCAAGGTACCATATCATTTCGCCCTTGGCCAGGGGGTCGAGGTGATGGATTTGGATGCCCACGTTCCCGGCCGGGTGGGGGCCTTTGAAGCGGTTGATTTGCACGTTTTTGGCCTTGGTGTACACGCTGGAAGCAGGATAGGTTGAATCCACGTTCAGGTGTAGTTTGCCATCGGTCAGTTTCTTGATGGCATTAATCCCGGTTTGAAAACTTTTTTCTTCCCCGGTCACCACGAAATCAAGGTCAAGGCCCAGCGGCGAGGTATCGAACGCGGAAATGAATATTGATTTTGGCTTGTCGTTTGGTTTGGCAATAATGCCATAAGGCCGTTGCCGGATGAAAGGCCAGAGCCCGGCTTTTACTAATTTTTCAATGATCTCGTCCCTTCCCAGGTCGTTGGGATCAGTGGGTTTATGCTCTACCTTTTGCTCCTTGCCATCGGCCTTGATGATGATTTCCATAATACGCCTTCTTTCCCCCCGGTTAATGGACACGACAATCCCGCTCGCGGGCGAAACGAATTGTACATCCGGGTTTTTCTTGTCGAAAAACAAGGGCGTGCCTTCTTTGACTACCGCATCGGTTTTTACCAACAATTTTGGCATCACGCCCTCGAAATCCGGTGGTTTTATGGCATAGGTTTCAGAAGGCTTGTCTTTCACGAAAATTTTCTCGGCCTTGCCTTGCAGCGGGATATTCAAGCCTTTTTTAATACGAATTACACTGGACATGTATCGGTTTCGTTTTATTTTAAAAATGATTAAACAAAAATAGAAAAAAAACCATTTGACCTGGAATAAAATTCCGGCTTATATCGTTTTAAAAAGTGTTATATAATACGATTGAATAAAAAAATTTATAATTTATTTAACTATATAGATGTTTGGATTTACCACGAATAAATTCTTAGCGGTTTTTTCCTTTTCTAAATTTTGATTTCTTTTACCAAAAATTATGTTAACTGATTCACACTACCAAAAAACAAAAATATGGCCTTTATTGTTTACCTGGCATTAAGAAAAAAATATGTGAAAGTCTTTTTTGCCTTTTCCTTTTTGATAAACAGTGTTTTTTGCCCCCTTTTCGGCCAAAAGCCTTTGCTGGATTCTGTTTATCATGAAAATATCAAGACCGTTTTGCTGCACAGGGGCGAAGATAAGTTGGCTTACCCCGTTCTTTCGTTGCATGATAACGATCGGCTCCATTTTAGTTTTGACGAGCTGGGGGATGACATTAAAAATTATTATTACGCGTTTATTCATTGCGATGCCAACTGGGTGCCCACCAACGTCAGCGAATCCGATTACATGGATGGTACTTCTTTTAACCAAATCACGGATTATCTTTTCTCTTTCAATACCTTTCACGAGTTTATCCATTACGAGCTTAGTTTTCCCAACCAGGATATCCGTTTCCGTAAACCCGGCAATTACGTCTTAAAAATATACGAGGATTATAACCCGGACCAGGTAGTGCTTACCCAGCGGTTTTTCGTGGTGTCGCCAAAAGTAGAAATTTCCACGGAGGTAAAAGTGCCCAACATGGGCCGCTTGGGCGAAAAAGGCCAAAAGGTGAATTTTCGGGTAAAATACAACACGTCTGATATATTGAACCCTTACGAGAACATCTCGGTCATGGTCATGCAGAATGGCCGCTGGGACAATGCCATCCGTCACATGGACCCCTTGCACGTGCGGCACGGGGAGTTGATATACGAGTACGAGGAACGGAACATCTTCATGGGGGGCAACGAGTTCAGGCGGTTTAACATCAAGAGTACCCGTTACCAAACCGAATACATCGAGCGCATCGAGTACAAGAAACCCTATTTTCACGTGTATTTGTACCCGGACGAGCTGAAAATTTATGACGAGTATTTTTACGAGGAAGATATCAACGGCAAATATTTTATTGACGTGCAAGAAGGGCGCGACAGTGAAACGGATGCCGATTATATTCGCGTGCATTTTTCGCTGAACATGGATGCCCCCATGGTGTATGGCGATATATACTTGTTGGGCGCGCTCACCAACTGGAATTATTCACCCGTGGGCCGGATGGAATACAATTTCGAGAAAAAGGCCTACGAGAAAACCCTCTTGTTGAAACAAGGTTTTTATAATTACCAGTATGTTTTTTTGCCCGATGGGAAAGAAGAAGCCGAGATAGGTATTACAGAGGGCAACCACTATCAAACCGAGAACGATTACCGGGTTTTTATTTACTACCGGGCACCCAATTCGCGCTACGATAAACTGATCGGGTATACATTGTTTAATAGCGAGGGCCGGTAGGGTGGTATGTTCTAATGAATGAAAAAGATATCGAAACAATCAGCCCCCACTACCGCGATTCTTCGACTTGTGGTTTATCCACTACCGGCAGCAATTCAAAATTTGCAGCTCGTGGCCTTTTCAACCTGCCAAAACAACATCTATCATGCCTTTGCCCCTTGAATAGTCTATTGCACTGCTATATTTATATTCATATCTTTGTATCACAAGCTTGTAAAAACATCTGACCAGTAAACTGTGGCAAACGAAATGAAATATGGTTTGGACTGGTCATGAAATTTATAATTCCTGCTCATAATTGTTTTTTAAAAAATCCCTGTACAAATTTAATCAGAAAAGCCACAAGTTACAAACTTGCGGCAGGGGGGGATGATGGGTTCAGGGTTTCCGCAAAGCTGCTTTGCTTTTAAAATTGCCTCGTGCTTGCTGCAATTCTCGTATTTCCCAATGAACTCTATCTGGTCGTCGGTAGCATTGCAGCCAAAACAATGGAAAGTGTTTGTGTTGATGTAAATTCGGCAGCTTGGTTTGTTGTCCTCATGGAATGGGCATTTTATTTGGTTGTTCCGGTCGAGTTCCAGGTTGTAATTCTGCATGACTGTAAGTATCGAAAGCCTTTGTTTTATGTCGCTTATTTCCATGACAAAAAAAGTTTAAAATTTTTTATTCTCACATTTGTGTCAACAATGTATATAATTTGAGATTTAACAACAAGACTTTAGAGAGATTTTTATTGTATTTATTTTATAATTGCCTAGGACATTCCCCTTTGTTAACTGCTTTGTAAAGACATCATGCCCATACCCATAAGCCTTTCCTTG
>CAZKIR010000483.1:0-3240 GCA_964552835.1 uncultured Bacteroidales bacterium | reverse complement strand
CCGGGGCGTGGGCATGAGCATTGGCTCCTTGTCGAACTGGCTGTTTAACGCCATCGTGACCTTTACTTTCCTGAAAATTGCCTGGGCTTTCACCGGCGAGGGAGGGGAAATCACGGCGGCAAGCGGCTCGGTAGAGCCCAACCCGGCCGGCTCTTTTTTCGTGTACGCGGCCATTGCCATCCTGGGCCTTATCTGGGGCTACAAGTTTATCCCCGAGACCAAGAACATTACCCTGGAAGAAATCGAAGACCACTGGCGGGCTGGTAAGAAGCCTTCGGAGTTGAGGTAGAAAAACTGGATAGAATGAATCAAAAAGCCCTGGTGAAAGCCGGGGCTTTTTTTATACAAAAACCCGGTATTTTTCATGCGGCAAATCTTCCCCTCGTTGGTAAATATCAAACCCAAAGGCATCCATGATTTTAAATGCCTTTTCTTCATGCTCAACAGTGACCATTTCCCGCCATTTTGCCAGCAAGGCATTCCCTTTTCCATCCTTGATTTCCCGTGCTGTTTCATTGGTACTGTGAACAATCCCCCGGGAAGGATCATTCAATTTCTGGGTCATTTTCGTGTGAAAATCTATTGCTAGAAAATCACACAGCTTTTGAACAGTTTCATTCGGTAAAGCCACTAATTCTTCGTATGACAACAATACGTATCTTTCTTTATCAAGTTGAGCCGGTTGGGAAAGCAAGCCATAATTTTCCAAGCACCAACTGGCCACGTATTTTTCCAGCCAGGTACCTTGATTATCTACTTCAAGTAGTATATCCTTTAACCTTGAAGGCAATAAACTGCCCACTTTCTTGGAATATAGAAAAGGTAAGATATATGTTCCCCATTTCAACCGGTAACGCGACAAACTATGGGAAATGGGGTGCCGAAGCAAAAAAATAGCTTTTCCTTCCAGGCATGACAAGATATCACTAGCTAGCGCGTTAAGTTTATGTATTTTAAACAGGGTCCGGTTGGTCTTGAACTGGTGTTCTCCCTTTTTTAAACGGGTTAAATTGATATTGGAAACGGTGTTTGTCTCTGACAACCTAAAAAGAAAACCCAATACTTGTCCCCATTCCCCCTCTTCTAAATCGATATACCTTTCTCTCGGGAAGGCATCCTGCAAATAGGATTGTAAAACCGGGCGGTTATGGGCTTCCAGGGAAAAAGGTTCTTCCACCATTTTCATTCCCGGGGCCAGGGCAAGAATATCGGTCAACAAGGTGGATCCCGAACGTCCAAGGGTGAAAATAAAAATATCTTCCTTTTCTTTTTTATGATGATGAAAAGGCTTGATAAGGGTTTTTAAAGGGTATGTGTATTTATTCAAAACTGAAGTTCATTTAACAATTGATCCATCCGTTCCTTTTATATTCCTGTCATGGCGAAGCCTTAATCAAGGCTAAATTGGACAAACCACAAATATAAGGTACTACCCTTATTTTAGTGGTTAAATATTTATATTATACAAAACAAAGTTGAAATATTGTTTAAATGTGGTTGAAATATTGTTTAAATGTGGTTGAAATATTGTTTAAATGTGGTTAAAATATTGTTTAAAAGTGGTTTAAATATAGTTGTAAATGTGGTTAAAATATAGTTGTAAATGTGGTTAAAATATTGTTTAAATGTTGCTTTTTTTGATTAATGCAATATAGTTGCTCATTTTTACAGCTAGTATAAACAAATTGCAATTTATCATTAAATTCGTGGTAAAACCAAATATAAACATTTTTCACCCTTCTACCCTCTCCCTTTTGCCACGCCGCCTGGGCCGGTACTTGAAGGTGTCAAAACCCTTGCCGTATACCCCCATCACGCTGGCCTGGGTCACGAAGGCCTCGGGGTCTATTTCCATGATTAGGCGAAAGATATTGCGGCTCTCGTATTTCCGCACCACGATCATCAGGATATCCTTATCCTGGTTGGTATACCAGCCTTTTCCCTTGATGAAGGTAACGCCTCTTTTCACTTCCAGTGCAATTTTATTGGCCAGTTCCTGGTTCTTGTTCGAGAAAATGAACATCTGCACGCTGGCCCGCGCCCCGTTCAACAACAAGTCTACCACGTAAGATACCACGCCCATGGTCACGTAACCATACACGATAGTCTCGATGGATTGAAAGATAAAATAGGAAGAAGTGATAATGACCACGTCGCAAAAAAGCATGACCTTGCCCGGGCTCATCTTGCGGTACTTGTTCACCAGCAAGGCAATGATCTCGGTGCCACCCATGCTGCCGCCCCGGTTAAACACCAGGCCCACGCTTACACCTCCCAAAATGCCGCCAATGATGGCCGACATGAACCGGTCGTCTACCACGGGGCCGGTGATGACATTCTGCAACAAGGCCAGGAAAAAAGAAAGTACGGTGACGGAATAAATGGTCTTTATCCCGAAATTGCCGCCCAGCTTTTTCATCCCGATAGTTACCAAGATAATGTTGACAGCAAAAACCGTGTAGCCCATGGGCAGACCGGTAGCAAAAAACACCAGGGCGCCTACCCCGCTGATGCCACCACCGATGATCCCGGAAGGGAGTAAAAACGCGGTCCACCCCAGGGCATTGATAAACAAACCCAGGGTGATGATACCGTATGTATGCAGGAATGGTAAGATTTTCTCTGGTTTCACTCTAGTATAAATTTATTTTAGACATTTGCTTTTCAAACATTTAAAATAACTGAAACTGACTACAGTACTGCTAATGCCGTGGAATCCTCATGGTTTATTCATTTTCTTTTATGAGCGTCAGTGCATGAGGATTTCATGGGAAAAAACTTTATGTTTTTTGACAAAAATAAAAAATAACTGGAGATTTATAGAAAAAGGGGAAGGAATACATTGGGAAGAACCAGATGAAGATATCTTAGTGGTATTAAAAAATATTGGTTCATATTCTCTGCTTCCAGTTTCCTTGTTCTCCGTAGACTTAGCGCAGGGAGCCACCCCAACTAATCCTGCCCTGCGCTTTTCTTTCTCTTGCTCACCGCCCCCCGGTATTTTCAGCGAAGGGGGGAATTTTAAACTAATCTCCCCCGCTACCCCTTGATCCCCTGAAGGGGCCCGGCCCGCGCTATCTTACTCTTGCCCAAACCCAAACTCCAACTATTCTTGTCCCCCGTAGCCTTAGCAAAAGGAGAAACCTCAACCTCTCCTCCCCTCACCCCTGAATCCCCTAAAGGGACCCGGCCCGCGCTATCTTACTCTTGCCCAAACCCAAACTCCAACTATTCTTGTCC
>CAZKIR010000482.1:2823-3261 GCA_964552835.1 uncultured Bacteroidales bacterium | reverse complement strand
GGCATATTGAGCTTGTTTAAATCACTGCCCTCGAAAAATAGCAAGGCTTCGAAATATTTTTTATGTTCCTCGGAGAACGCGATAAAAGTCTGGCCCAACTCGATCAAGTTTTCCAATCCATTTTGTTGATTGGAATAAACTTTCTCCATCATTTCCTGCAAAATATTAACCCCGCGGAACCTAATGGCCCAATGCAGCTCTTCCTTGCTTTTAAAATACAAGTACAAGGTGCCCTTGCTCAATTCCGCTTCTTCTGCTACCGCGTCCATCGTGGCTTGCATGAAGCCGTTTTGGAAAAAAACTTTCTCGGCCGCGTCTATAATATCATTGCGCCTTTGCTGTTTTTCACGTTCTTTGCGTTCGGTTATTCCCATTATATATTATTAATTAAATGACTAATAGTCATAATTTATACAAAAGTAAAATTTTTATTATTAA
>CAZKIR010000482.1:0-2813 GCA_964552835.1 uncultured Bacteroidales bacterium | reverse complement strand
CAGAAAAAGAATTATGGGAAGTTTAAAACGTCAGGTTATTTCGGCACAACCCCTTAGCCTGTATACCTACCCCAGGTACTTTTTCAAGGTTTCGAGCAAGACTTTTTTTGATACCGGTTTGGAAAGGTACTCGGTAAACCCTTGTTCTTCAGCCATGCTTTTATGATTATCCATGGCATAAGCGGTTTGGGCAATAATTGGGAGTTCCGGGGCGATCATTTTGATTTGTTCAAGCACCTGGTAACCATCCATCCCGGGCATCTGGATATCAAGTATGACCAGATCAAAATCCTGGTCCATGTTAAAAATTTCAATGGCCTTGTAGCCTGAATCTGCATACACTAGTCCCGGCCCTGTTTTTTCCAGCATTTTATAAAGGAGCATGTAAGCAAATTTATCATCTTCCACGAGCAACACCCGTTTATTTTTCCAATCGGGCAATGAATTTATTTTCTTAGCTTTCGGTTGGGAGAATTTGTCAGCATTACGATTAGGTATAGTAAAATAAAAGGTGGCCCCGTGGTTTAGCCGTGAATCAATCCATATTTTACCGCCCATCATTTCCACGAGTGACCTGGAAATGGCCAGGCCCAATCCCGTGCCACTATGTTCCCGGGTGCTGTACCCGGCAATTTGTTGAAAACGGTCAAATATCATGTAATGGTGCCTCGGGTCAATGCCAATCCCGGTATCCGACACGAAGTACTGGATATCCTTTTCACCCTTGTCATTTTTTATCCTGTACCCCATTTCGATTTTGCCACGACTGGTAAACTTGATAGCGTTGCTCACCAGGTTCGACAAAACTTGCTGTATCTTGATACGGTCGCCAAACATTAAACTATCTTTTTCTTCAAGGGGCAATTGTACAAGAAAGTCAACATCCTTGTTTTTCCGGTATAAATATGGTAAAAAGAACTCGTGAAGTTCTTGTAGCAATGTGTTATTCGAAAAATAGGTGGGGTTTAATGAAAGCTGTTGTGCCTCAATACGGCTAATGTCAATAATGTCATTTAAAATTTGAAGAAGATCATTTCCTTTTTCATAAATAATGTCAGCGAACTTGTCTTTTTGGCTCAACTCGATATCGTCATCTTTCATCAGTTCGGCAAAACCGAGGATGGCGTTCAAGGGGGTCCGTATTTCATGGGTCATGTTGGCAAGAAAAGCCGATTTCAAGCGATCGGATTCTTCAGCTTTTTCCTTGGCCCGTTTTAATTCTTCCTGTCTTTTCACACGTTGGGTTATATCCCGGATAATTCCTTGTGAACCCACGAGTTTTCCATTTGAATTTCGCAAAAACCCGACCTTAATTTCTCCCCAGAGTTTCTCGCCGCTTTTCTTGATATACTCGAATTGCATGAGGGGAATATCAGGAAACTCGCCTTTTTGGGCGAGTTCAAAATATTCTTTGTACTTGGATACTGCTTTTTCATAGCTTTCCTTAGTCATCGTGCCCTGCATGTCCATTTGCATGATCTCGTCCACCTCGTAGCCCAGTAATCCTTTCACGGAAGGGCTCACGAACAAGTAGTTTAAATCAAGATCTTGGATAAAAATGATGTCCGAAGAATTCTCGGCAATGAAACGGTATTTTTTCTCGCTCTCGATGATAGCGTTCTCGGCCCTTTTCTTGATGGTAATGTCAGTAGTGATTTCCATCACGGCTTTTACTTCCTTGTTTTCCCTTATCGGGAAGGCTTTAATGTGCCAACTCTTGCCATCTGGGGTGGTATTTTCGCCCTCTTGGTATTTGCCCGTTTGAAATGCTTTCTTGACCGGGCAACTGGGGCATATCGTTTTTTTCTCCTCCCATATTTTATAGCAATAGTGACCAAGAATATCTTCTTTTTTATTGTTCACGGAACTAGCAGCGGCCTTATTCGCGTAAAGCAAGCGTAAGTCCTTGTCCTGGATGGTCACGTTCTCGCTAATATTGCTAAAAACGTTCATGATTTCCTTGCTGCTAAAAGAAAACTCGATTTTATCGGGGGCCATGATGGTTTTATTAATATCATTTTTCTTGATATTGTACGCAAGAGTCTTGCTTGTGTTTTCTTTTTATTCTTTATTTGCAAGAAATAATACAAGGATCATATAAAAATACAAATAGATTATATCCGGTATGAAAGGTGTAGCCCTTCATTGGCAAATCCTTATTTCGTTGGTGTTGGCCATCATGTTTGCCTTAGCATTTGAAGCCCAGGTAAAATACATTAGCTGGATGGGCGAGGTGTTTTTGCGGGCCTTGAAGATGATTATCGTACCTTTGATATTCAGTAGCATCGTGAAAGGCATCACGGGGATCGGCAACGCGGAAAACCTGGGGCGCCTGGGCTTTAAAACCATTTTTTATTACTTGTCCACCAGCACCCTGGCCATCATCACGGGTTTGCTCATGGTTAACCTGATTGCCCCCGGCGTGGGGGCCGACTTGGGATTAAACAAACAAGTGGAAGGCCTTGAAGTATTTGACCGGAGTTTCATCGACACCTTGATAAACATAATACCCGAAAATATTATCAAGGCCATGGCCACGGCCGACATGCTTTCCATTATTTTCTTTGCCATCTTGTTCGGCTTTTTTATTACTAAAACTAAGAAAAAGCACCAGGAAAGCCTTACCCGTTTTTTTGATGCTTTGTTTGCCGTGATGATGAAAATCACGATGTTCGTGATCCGTTTTACCCCCCTTGGGATATTCGGGATCGTGGCTAAAGTGGTATCTGAAACCCCTTCCATGACAGAGTTTGCAGGACGTATGGGTTTGTACATGCTCACGGTCGTGGCCAGTCTCTTCATCCATGCTTTCA
>CAZKIR010000481.1:0-3263 GCA_964552835.1 uncultured Bacteroidales bacterium | reverse complement strand
CGAATTTCATCGGCTTATCCTATCTTTGCAAGTTTATAATTTGGGTTAAACTATATTCCATTTATCATGCGATTGGAGAGTAAAATTGGCCAGGCTACAACGACCGCGTTTCAACATTTATACAATATACAGCTACCCGGGGACCAGGTACAGGTCCAGAAAACACGGGCAGATTTCGAGGGGGACTACACCGTCGTGGTATTTCCCTTGTTGAGGTATTCCAGGAAATCGCCAGAAGTTACCGGGCAGGAGCTAGGTGAGTATTTGCTTGGCCAGATGGACGAGATAGATGGCTTTAACGTGATAAAAGGCTTCTTGAACCTGACTGTTACGCATGCTTTTTGGCTGGATTACCTGAATGGCTACCAGCAGGAACAGGAGAAATTTCTCGCTGATAACGAGGAGGTCCGGGTATTTGTTATCGAGTATTCCTCGCCCAATACCAATAAACCCTTGCACCTGGGGCATATCCGCAATAACCTCCTGGGCTATTCGGTGGCCAACATCCTAAAGGCCAATGGGCATACAGTGCACAAGGTAAACCTGGTGAACGACCGGGGCATCCATATTTGCAAATCCATGCTGGCCTGGCAAAAATGGGGCCAGGGCGAAACCCCTGGATCCGCGGGCATGAAAGGCGATCACCTGGTAGGAAAATATTACGTGCTGTTTGACCAGGAATACAAGAAAGAAATCGAACAACTCGTGCAGCAAGGTAAGGAAATGGAGGTGGCGAAAAAAGAAGCGCCCCTGTTGCTAGAGGCACAGGAAATGTTGCGGAAATGGGAGCAAGGCGACCCTGCCGTGTACCAGCTATGGGAAACCATGAACCAGTGGGTGACCGATGGTTTTGACGTGACCTATAAAAACCTGGGCGTGGATTTTGACCATATTGACTATGAATCGGAAACCTACAAGCTGGGTAGGGAAGAAGTGCTGAAAGGACTGCAATCGGAGGTTTTTTACAAGGAAGAGAACCACTCGGTGTGGGCTGATTTAACCGAAGATGGTTTGGACAAGAAATTATTGCTCCGCTCCGATGGCACTTCCGTGTACATGACACAGGACATTGGCACGGCCATTATGCGGCAACAACGCTATGGCTTTGATGACATGGTGTACGTGGTAGGAAACGAGCAGGATTACCATTTTCAGGTGTTGGCACTGGTCTTGCAAAAACTCGGGTACGGCTGGGCCAAGTCCATTTTTCATTTATCCTATGGCATGGTGGAATTGCCCTTTGGCAAGATGAAATCCCGCGAGGGTACCGTGGTGGATGCCGATGACTTGATGGACGGGATGATTGAAACGGCACGGGGCATGGCCGCTGAACTTGGCAAACTGGACGGTTTTACCGACAAAGAAAAAGAAGATATTTACCGGATGATTGGCCTGGGGGCTTTAAAATATTTTATCTTGAAAGTGGATTCCAGGAAAAACATGACCTTTAACCCCGAAGAGTCCATTGATTTTAATGGCAATACCGGCCCTTTTGTCCAGTATACTTATGCCCGTATCCAATCCGTGTTCCGGAAAGCCCGGGAACAGGGTATAGACGTTCCTGGAGGCGTGGATACCGGTCTCTTGCTCTCGGCCAAGGAAAGAGAACTGGTAAAATGGATTTACCTGTACCCGGAAACCGTGAAACAAGCGGGTAAAAACTTGTCGCCGGCCGAGGTGGCGGGTTACGTTTTTGAACTGGCCAAGATGTATAACCAGTTTTATCACGACCATTCCATCTTGAAAGAGCCGGATGAAAAGAAACGGGATTTCCGTTTGCAGGTGTCAGGGGCAAGCTGTGAAATTATTAAGGATGCCATGGGCTTGCTCGGGATTGAAGTGCCCCCGGGAATGTAATTTTTTTATACCTTCGCGTGAAGACAAAAAATGATAATAGATTAGGTCCTGTATACTGAACCTTACATCTTGAATACTCAAAAAAACCATTGTATAAAATTTTTGGTAGAAATAAAATAGGAAGATATGTTTGAAAGTTTAAGCGACAGGTTGGAACAGTCCTTTAAGATGCTTAAGGGACAAGGGAAAATTACCGAGATAAACATCGCGGAAACGCTAAAAGATATTCGACGGGCCTTGCTAAATGCCGACGTGAACTATAAAACCGCCAAGTCCTTTACCGACACGGTAAAAGAAAAGGCCTTGGGTCAAAACGTGGTAGCCGCCGTGAAACCTGGCCAGATGATGGTAAAGATCGTGCACGACGAGTTGGCCCAACTCATGGGCGGCGAAACCGTTGAAATTAATTTAAAGGGAAACCCTTGCGTGATCCTGATCAGTGGCCTGCAAGGTTCTGGTAAAACCACTTTCTCCGGCAAGCTGGCCTACCAGCTCAAGGCCAAGAAAGGAAAAAACCCCTTGCTGGTAGCGGGCGACGTGTACCGCCCGGCCGCTATCGAGCAGTTAAAGGTGCTGGGCGAACAAATTAGCGTGCCCGTGTACACTGAAGAAGGCAGCAAGGAGCCCGTGAAAATTGCCAAGGCGGCCATTAAAACTGCCCGGCGCGAGGGCCATGACGTGGTGGTTATCGATACCGCGGGCCGTCTGGCCATTGACGAGGCCATGATGAAAGAAATCGCGGCCATTAAAAAAGCAGTAGACCCCGAGGAAACGCTTTTCGTGGTGGATTCCATGACCGGCCAGGATGCCGTGAATACCGCCAAGGAATTTAACGATCGCCTGGATTATGACGGGGTAGTGCTTACCAAGCTCGACGGCGATACTAGGGGCGGGGCAGCCTTATCGATTAAATCAGTGGTCAATAAACCTATTAAATACGTGGGTACCGGCGAGAAGATGGACGCCCTGGATGTTTTCCATCCCGACAGGATGGCCGACAGGATACTGGGCATGGGCGATATCGTTTCGCTGGTGGAACGTGCCCAGGAACAATACGACGAGACCGAAGCCCGGAAACTGCAAAAGAAAATTGCCAAGGACCAGTTCAATTTTAACGATTTTCTTTCCCAGATTGCCCAGATCAAGAAAATGGGGAACATGAAAGAACTGGCATCTATGATACCCGGCGTGGGCAAGGCTATTAAAAATATCGACATGGACGACGATAGTTTCAAAGGTATCGAGGCCATTATCCATTCCATGACACCCGAGGAAAGGGATAACCCCAGCGTGTTGAATGGTAGCCGGCGGAAACGGGTGGCCGAAGGCAGCGGGACCAGCGTGCAAGAGGTAAACCGATTAATAAAACAGTTTAGCGAAACCCGCAAGCTCATGAAAATGATGAC
>CAZKIR010000480.1:0-3264 GCA_964552835.1 uncultured Bacteroidales bacterium | reverse complement strand
AGATCAGCCAGGGCGGCGTCTTCATCTCGACCTACAACATCCTGCCCGAGGGCTACGAGTTTTGCCTGATGGACGAATCGGGCCTGGTTTGGTTCCACTCGATACAAGGCAAGAACCTGCAAGAGAACTTTTTGGAAGAATGCCAGGGGGACGCCTCCCTGAAAGCAAGCATGTTTGCCCATCAAGACCGTTTCATGAATACCAGTTACCAGAACGAGGGCTATTTTCTTTACGTGAAACCCGTGAAAAATATCCCCCTCTTTTTAATGACCCTGCGAAAGAAAGAAGGCTCCCAATCGCGATATGCCATAGGCATTTCTGTTGCCTTGATCTTGCTCACCGCCTCGGCATTGGCTTTTCTTTTCTTGTTTTTTCTTATCTGGCTGGGGCAGGCCTTGCAAGGCAAAAAAAAGGATTTTTCCGCGCAAACCCATTGGTTGTCACTAAACCCCGACCCACGATATTATCCCAACAAAATATTATTGAACCTGCTGGTGATCCCCTTGATGATCATCCTGGCCGAATATTCGCATTCTTTGTTGTTTACCATGTTAATGTTATTGTTTACCCAGGCCCTTCTGGCGTTTAACACGGCCAGGCTAAGGCACGAGATAAGATGGGACAAGCTTTGGAGAAAAGATTTCAGGCCTTATTTCCTGGCATTCCTTGTTTTCATCCTGGGAATAAACGTGTATTACCTTAGCCATGCCGAAGGGCGCTATACCCTTCTTCTTTATCAAGCCATGCTGTTGCTGTTGGCCTTTGCCAGTGGTAAGCCAGGTATCCGCTTTCCGCTTAAGCCAAAGCTTTTATACATGTTGTCTACCCTGTCTTTTTTCATGGTGTTAGCGATTGTCCCGGCGTTTCTTTTTTATCACCTTTCGGAAGATATCGAACGGATGATACGCCTGAAATATCAGCAAGCGCAAATTGCCGGGCAATTTAACCAGCGAAAAGTTACCATTGACAAATACTACGAAAACATCCCGGAAGGGCAAACAGTAGCTAATCAACGTCAGCAATCACATCCTTATCTTTCATTTTTCATGGATACTAAGATTGTCGCGGATTCAGTTGATTGTTGCAAAGGCACCCCGGATAGCCGGGTGAAGTGGATAAAAAAAGAACCACAAAAACTTGCCTTTATCAGGCCCACTTACAACCAATCGGTTATCAAAAGCAAGTACCTGTTGCAGGATTCCACGGTAGACGAGAGCCGGAAATGGAAATACCAGGGCGATTCGCTGATGTATTGCTTCTCGGGCGCCTCGGGAGTTCCATACCGGGTTATATCCAATTTTAAAACTTCGCTGGCTTTTGAAAAACTCGATAAATATTTTTGGATTTGGTTGTTGGTCATGGGCGTGTTGTTGTTGTTCCTTTTTTATGTTATCCGGTACGTGTTCGAGCATGTTTTTTTGTTTGATAAGCTGGACAAGGTAAAGCCTGATAGTTTTGAAACCGGTATCCGGAATATCCTGGAACAAGGGTTAAATACCTTTTCTATCATCCCGCCGGGGATTCATGTTTCCTCCATAAAAACCTTGAAAAAAGCTGATCATATCGATTTATACCGGCTAAAACCTCAAAAGGAGCTCATGATAACCCATGTATTCCAGTCGAAAGCCCCCATCGTGCTTTTGTTGCACCTGGAACATATCTACAAAGACGAAAATTTGTTTATTGCATTTGTTAACGAGGTATTGTTCGAAATACGCGGGTTGAAGAAAAAACAAATACTGATTTTTTCACAAGTTGACACTAAAAGCATTAACAAGCATTACCAGGAAAAATACAAGGAAGATTATAGCGGGGCCCCCGAATTAGAATCCGCGTTAAACCTGATGTCTGACATCCTGGATCAATTTGTTTTCGTGTTCTGTTCCATTCGGCCTGATAAAAAAACAGCGGGTGAAGTAGCAGAAAACCCCTTGCTGCAAAAGGAATTGATGCCCAGCGCGTATTTGCAAAAGTTGGGCCCTGTCGTGCTTCAGCGACTAAAAGACCCGGCATGCATTGAAGAACAAGAACTATACCAGGTCATTATTAATCAGGCACGGGAATATTACTATAATTTGTGGCGTAGTTGCTCGCTAGAGGAAAAAATTTTGCTACAAGATATCTCGGCCGATGGCTTCGTGAACCTGAAAAATATTAAGACCATCAAGGCATTGTTGCACAAAGGCCTACTCGTGTACAAGGATAAGTGCTTGCAAATAATGAACGGGAGTTTCAGGCAATATATCCAACATTACATTGGAGGAAAAGAAATGCAAATATTGCGGAACGAGGTGAAGAAAAAAGGTGCCTGGAGTAATTTTAAAGTGCCTTTGATCATCGTGGGAGCGGGCATATTGCTTTTTATTTTCCTGACGCAGCAAAACCTGTTGTCGGGCTTGAATGCCATCATCGCCTCCCTGGCCGCCCTTATCGGGATTTTTGCCAACGTGAACCGGATCGTCGCGAACAAGGGGGGCGGTTGATAGGAGGTTTAGTTTTAGCCCAGGGCCACGTCCAGGGTCATCATCACGGCAAAACCCATCAAGGCGCCCACGGTGGCCACGTCGGAGTGCGCTTCCCGTTGTGATTCGGGTACCAGTTCTTCTATCACCACGTAAATCATGGCCCCCGCGGCAAATGCCAGCGCATAGGGTAGGAGGGGGCGCGACAGCATCACGGTAATGGCCCCGATGACCCCGTAGGGGGCCTGCTCCACCACGGTCAGGCCGTTGTCTCCCGACCATGCGGTGGTGGAGAGGTCCTCCACGCCGGGGGTCTTGTCAATGGTCAGCTTATGCTTGGCGCGCTTGTCCTCCACCCGGCCCATTCCAGTCTCCTCCACGGCCATCTCCGACAGGCAGGGTATATTCTGACGAAGGATCTCTCGCATGGCCGCAATGATCTGGCGCCGCAGGTCCAGGGAACACTCCATCAGCTCCCGATGGGCCTTCCCGGCCGCGGCAATGGCCTTCTCCATGTCCTCGAACACACCGGGACGGTCACCTGATACGGAACCCGTTCCGGACATCTCATCCCGGTTCAAACGGGAGACGACGTTGTCCACTACAGTCTGTATTTCCTTCTCCGTTAACATATCACACCTTTCCCGGGGTCATATTACGTCAACCCCCGAATCACGAAGCCGTCTGTCAGGCCTCCGGTATTTCCTCGCCCTCGTAGCGAATGGGAAAGATCGAACGAACATTGGAGTGCGGCCTGGGGATCACATGTACGGAGACAAGTTCTCCCACCTTTTCCGCCGAA
>CAZKIR010000479.1:0-3271 GCA_964552835.1 uncultured Bacteroidales bacterium | reverse complement strand
GTGTGAAGACGGCTTATATTAGGGATAAAGAAACTATGGAATCAATGTTGAGTTGTAATTTTCAATCTTTCAAAAAAGTTAAATTATTACCCGTTTAAAGTATATTGCCAAGAATATAGCTTATATAATAACTTATGCCAGCCCCGGCAGATGCCCCAATAAAGATTGCCATCACGATTTGCCACAATATATCGCAGACAGCGGATATTATTTCATTTTTACCAGACATTTTTCCGAGTAAAAAAATAGCAAACATCCATCCGATGGCAGAAATAGCAGTAAAAATCATTACTGATGATAAATTAATTTTCAAGACTGATTTTCCGCTATTATTGTCCATATCTTGTTGATTATACACGTGTAATATTAGAAATTTAGCTTTTTAGGCACCTATAAAGCCCTTTCATCCATTTGGATAAAAGAGCTTTTTCTCAAGTATAAAAATTCTTATTCTATATAATTCGAATTTTTATACTCGGTTATTTTTGAATCCTTCACCATTTTATTTTTCATGCTCAGGTACTCGTTCGCGGTGATTTCTTCTACCTTTTTGATGTCCCCTTTTCGGTCAACTTCAATTTTTCCATACATGGGGATTTCAGTACCAGCTTGTGCCATAGCCGGGTCAATTAAAGGTGTCCCTTCTACCATGAAAGATTGCTGACCATAAATATATGGTATCCACCAAAATTTACTGTACAATACCCCATCAAGCAATGCCACGCAACCAGGTGTGCTTTCTATGGCTTTGTCGATGGCCTCTTTCATGTTTGGCACCCCGGTAGGGATAAAGATGATCCAGTGAACGAGGTCTTCTCCTTCAATTCGTTCTTTCCCACGCTCAAATTCAGCTCCTTTCGACAAGTCAACGTTTTTGGTTGAAATAATGGTAAAATCAACGAGGCGGTTGGTACAACCACCCATTAGCAAAACTGCAAATAATAAAACTAAACTTTTTTTCATTTTTAAAATTTTTAGGTTATTAAATTATTAATTATTAAGGAAATAAATACTTATCTTTTTACGAACTTTACCCATGAAATTCAAGTTAACGATCTCTGAATGCTTGGTCCTGCAAAAATGGGGATAGCTGACCCATTTGTTCATTAGTTTATTTTAATGTTTTATTCAAGCATTGATCTTATACACGTGTAGGCCGAAGATTTTATCAACAAAAATTTGACGTTTACATAAAGAATATGTATACTTATCAAATATTATAATTAGGATCACGCTATATAATAAACCCTGGGCCATGGATTGCTAAAGTAGGAAATTCTTCGCAAATAAAAAGTAAAAAATAAATTAATGTACAAGCAGTATAAAAAAAACTAAATTTATCGATGGTTTGTACAGGGAATAAAATAATATATATTCATCTACCATGTATGATTATCGTGATATCACGAACTCGCGGGATAACCTTTTTGTTTGATAGTATACTTGCATGTGGTAAATGCCCGGGGGCAAGAATGACAGGTTTAACTCGATCGAGGGGGCGTGTACGGTTTTTTCCAGCTCGAGCTTGCCAGTACTCGCATATACCTGGATTTTGTCGATGTTCCCGCTCGCGGATCGTACATGCAGGCTATTGTTTGCCGGGTTAGGCGCGAGGTGTATGATATATTGGTTATTCGTATTATGAATCAATGAATTGCGACTTGAGACAGTAGCCGTACTGGAAACGATGCAACCGGCTTCGTCGATGACCGTGGCAGCATAGGTGCCTGCTAAAAGGCTGTCAAGTATCAATCCGCTAGCCCCCGTGCTCCAGGTAACGCGATAGGGCGGGTTGCCCTGGCTTGGATAGGCTATTATTCGCCCGTCGTTTGCCCCCGGGGCACTCTCGGCTTGGCTTTCGAGCGATAGGAGGGGAGGGGCGCCCACGTGAATGGATCGCGCTAGGCTGTCTTCTGCCTGGTTCACGATCAACTTGGCCTTGTACTTACCAGCTCGCGTGTACACCACTTTTTCGCTTTTTTTGTTGCCGAAAGCAGGGCTGCCATTTTCAAATTGCCACGTGATGGAAGTGTCGCCCCGGCCAGTATTCTTGAATGTCACCGTATCGTTGATGCAAACCAGGGTATCTGACATGGAAAAATTGGCCACGGCCGGGCTGTCAATAATGGCAATATAATCATGTTTTTCCAGATAACTAACTGAATCATTTATACTTAGGCTTATATCAAACGTGCCTTTGCCGGGAAAAATAACGCTGGGGTGCTGCTGGTTGGAAAATTCCGGGATGCCGCCTTCAAAATGCCAATCCCATGAATGGGCATATCGACTGGTATCGGTGAATTGAAAAGGTTCATGCACGATACCCGATAACTTGTTAGCGGTGAATCCAGCCCCCGGGTGATAATCTGCTGGTTGAAAGGAATGCTTGGCAGAATCCCTGAACACCCCTCCCTGGAAAATGGTTTTCCCGGTAGGCCGGTAAAGCAGATCATAGCTTCCGTTGCCATATTCACAACAAATGCCATCACCCATCTTATCATAAATGGTGAAGGTATACAGGCTATCATCAAGGCAAATTTCCTGGCTTACGAGGGTTTGCTGGCCGTCTGGATAGGGGCCACCGAAAGCCGCCTGTATGCCCTCGCTGTCAAGTAATTTCCAGGTGGTCTCGGAGCCATATTCATCGGTTTGCAGGCCCAATTGAACGGGCACTCCGTCTAACATGCCTGGATAAATGGTCACGGTATCATCATTGGGATAATCGTCTATATTCCCGTTTGGGTTTCCCACGAACAATTGGATCGTGTGGTCCCCGGCGGGTAAATTCCTTTCTCCTGCCTGCAAGGTGTCAAGATAGCCGGGTAACAAGGGGGCATTTATAATTTGCAGGAGGGTATCACCATTCCAAACATTATACAAGTTAAATAAAGTAACCGTGCTGATCCCGTTGTTTTTCACGATAAGGACCGGGCTTACCCGTGCCTTGCCACAATAGTTTGGATGGGTACCGGATAATAAGAAAAGTTGTAAATCCAGGCTGTCCTTGTCCATGGAGGGAAGGTAGCCATTCAAGGTATCGGTGCCCGTGTTTTCCGGGTCCAGCCAATATTTTAACTGGCGGTCAGTCTCGGGAAACTTGGCCCAGCTCACGTCAAAACGGGTAAAAAAATCGTTCACGTTATTGCTGCACGAGGCTTCCCCGCCGGTCAAATCACCTACCAACCGCTTGTCCTGGTTAAAAAGGCCAGAGCCGGAAGACCCGGTCTCGGTAGTGCCTAGTTCCCAATCCAGGATTTGCTAATGCGAGTTG
>CAZKIR010000478.1:0-3280 GCA_964552835.1 uncultured Bacteroidales bacterium | reverse complement strand
CTCTCGCGGGCCGAATAATAAAGATTATAGCTTAGCAGGCCATTGGCCAATAAAAGTGTTAACTAATATAACCCCATTCGATCCCTGGTGTCTTTTCTTTTTCGATTAATTCCCGAAATTTCTCGTTTTCTGGTTGGGTTAAGGCCGGGTCTTCTTGTAGGATATTTTCCGCGATGTCGCAGGCATATTGCAGGATTTGCTGGTCTTTCCCCAGGTTTGCTATTTTCAGGTCAAACGGGATACCGCTTTGCTGGGTCCCTTCCAGGTCACCAGGGCCGCGTAGTTTCATGTCCACCTCGGCAATTTCGAAACCATCGTTGCTGCTTACCATGGTAGTGATGCGCTGCTTGGCTTCTTTGGTCAGCTTGTAGGAAGTCATCAAGATGCAGTACGATTGTTCAGCGCCCCTGCCCACGCGGCCGCGTAACTGGTGCAACTGTGATAGGCCAAAGCGTTCGGCGCTCTCGATGACCATGATGGTGGCATTCGGGATGTCCACCCCTACTTCTATCACGGTAGTGGCTACCATGATTTGTGTTTTACCGGTTTGAAAAAGTTTCATCGAGATTTCTTTTTCCTCGGCCTTCATTTGTCCATGTACCACGCTGATAGCGTATTCAGGCGGGGGAAATGCCCGCTGTATACTTTCCACCCCGTCTTCCAGGTCCTTGTAGTCCATTTTTTCTGATTCTTTTATCAAGGGGTACACGATGTATACTTGTCGGCCGTTTTTTATTTGTTTTTTCAAGAAACCGAACATGGGCAAGCGTTTGGAATCATAATTATGATAGGTTTTCACGCGTTTGCGACCAGGGGGCATCTCGTCTATTACCGACACGTCCAGGTCGCCATACAAGGTCATGGCCAGGGTGCGCGGGATGGGCGTGGCTGTCATCACCAGCACGTGGGGCGGAAGGGTATTTTTTTTCCATAGCTTGGCCCGCTGGGCTACCCCGAAGCGGTGTTGTTCGTCTATCACGGTAATTCCCAGGTTCTTGAATTGTACTACTTCCTCGATCAAGGCATGGGTGCCAATAAGGATATGGTTGGCACCATTGAGCAATTCCTCGTGAATAGTACTTCGTTCGGCTTTTCGGGTCGAGCCCGTGAGCAACCTCACGGAGATATCAATTCCTTTTAAAAATTCCTGTAAGGTTTCGTAGTGCTGGTTGGCCAGGATTTCGGTGGGCGCCATGAGGCAGGCCTGGTACCCGTTGTCCAGCGCGATCAGCATGCTCATCAGGGCTACCAGGGTTTTGCCACTACCCACGTCTCCTTGCAAGAGGCGGTTCATCTGTTTTCCCGAGGCCGTGTCGCGGCGTATTTCTTTTAATACCCTTTTTTGCGCCCCGGTCAGTTCAAAGCTCAGATTTTGTTGGTAAAAATGGTTAAAGTGCCCCCCTACTTTCTTGAACACGAAGCCTTTGAACTTGCGGCCACGTTCAACTTTCAACCGGAGTAGCCCGAGTTGGATGGTGAACAATTCTTCGAATTTTAAGCGGTAGCCCGCCCTTTTCAGGATGGCCCAATCTTTTGGGAAATGGATATTGAACAAGGCCCCGTGCCGGGAAAGTAAGTGGTGTTTTTCCAGGAACCAACTTGGCAAGCTTTCATGAACCTTGGTTTTCAGGGATTGAAAAAAAATGTTTTGTAACTTGGCAAGGGTTTTGGAAGTAATGTAATTTTTTTTCAATTTCTCGGTCGTGGGGTACAAGCCTTGCAAGGGAGCGGTGATTTGTTTTTCTTGATTTTCAGGGTCTTCTATCTCGGGGTGCACGATATTGAACACCCGGTTAAACAGGGCGGGCTTGCCAAACACGATGTATTCTTTTCCAGTCGTGTAATTTTCCCGTACCCATTTATGCCCTTGGAACCAAACAAGTTCTATGATGCTTTCGCCATCTGTAAAGTGTGCCACAAGGCGCTTTTTCCTGGGCGCACCTATCAGTTCCCATTCCAGGATTTTGCCTTTTAGCTGTATGTACTGCATGTCGGGGGCAATATCCCGGATCTTGTAAAATTTGGATTTGTCGATATACTTGTAAGGGAAATGGTAAACCAGATCTTTGCAAGTAAAAATGCCGAGTTCCTTGTTCAGTATCTCGGCCCGTTTAGGCCCCACGCCTTGTAAGTATTTTATGTCCCTGTTCAAGGGGTCGTTCATGCAATTATTCTTTATGTTTAATCAAACAAAAATAAAGAAAAATGGCCCTACTGCAAATTTAGCGGAACATAATGTAATAGCAATTAAAAAGGAAGATCGAAAAAAAATTTGTATACTTGTGGCAAATTACTAACTAACTTCTAAAACTTCTATTTCATGAAAGCAAAAACGATTTCGGGCAAGCTTGATCAGTTATACGAATTTGACCGCGAACCCGTTACGAAAAACAAGTTACAAGGAATCGGGAATTTTTTGGGCATGTTTGCCAGCGAACACGTGGCAGGTACTGAATTCGTTATTGGCATGCTCTTCGTGGCCCACGGGGTCACGGCATTTGATTTGTTCGTGGGCGGCCTTATCGGGAACACCCTGGCCGTGTTGTCATGGGCACTTCTTACCGCGCCTATTGCTGTAAAAGTGCGTTTGTCCTTGTACTGGCAGTTGAAAAAGATATGCGGCACTTACCTTGTATTCATTTATAATATTATCAATGCCTTGATGTTTTGTTTCCTGGCGGGCTCCATGGTAGCGGTATCGGCCACGGCCGTGGGCATCCCTTTTAATTTTCCCATGCCCGGCCTTTCAGATTTTTATCCCAATAGTTTCGCGTGGGCCGTAACTGTTTTCGTGGTAGGCGGTGTCATCACCACTTTTGCTATCCTGGGTTTCGAGGCCCTGGCCCGTTTCGCGAAAGTGGCGGCCCCCTGGATGATCCTGGTTTTTATTGCCGCTGGCATTACCGGCCTGGTCCAGCTTGGGGTAGGGGAAGAAGGTTCCTTCTGGGAGATTGCTAACAGCAAGATATGGACCGGGGAACCTGTCCCCGGGCAGAAAAAATTCACCATCTGGCATGTAATCTTTTTTACCTGGTTGGCCAACGCGGCCATGCACCTGGGCATGTCAGACTTGTCCATATTCCGTTACGCTAAAAAATGGACCTATGGCTTTGCCTCGGCCGTGGGTATGTTTATCGGGCATTATGTTGCCTGGATTGCTTCTGGTATCATCGTGGCCGCGGCCATTCACGTGGGCGGTTTTGCCCCTGACAGCGTTGCTCCCGGGCCAGCAGCCTTTTATATCGTGGGCTTGGCCGGTGCCATTTGCGTGGTGATTGCC
>CAZKIR010000477.1:0-3289 GCA_964552835.1 uncultured Bacteroidales bacterium | reverse complement strand
ACAATATTTCAACCACATTTACAACTATATTTAAACTGTGTTTTGTATAATATAAGTATTTAACCATTAAAATAAGGGTAGCACCGTAGTATTTAATGAAAAGTTAGCTTCATGTATTGTTACACGATCAACATCGCGTCCCCGTAGCTCCCGAACTTGTATTTTTCTTTTATGGCCACGTCGTATGCCTCGAACAAGAAATTATATCCCGCGAACGCGCTTACCATCATAAGCAAGATAGACAAGGGCATGTGGAAATTAGAGACCATCATGGTCGGGATATTGAACTCGTAAGGGGGAAAAATAAATTTATTGGTCCAGCCATCATAAGGTTTCAGGTAACCATCCGTGGATACCGAACTTTCAAGTGAACGTAGGACAGTGGTGCCGACGGCCACCACGTTTTTCTTTTTTTCTTTGGCGTTGTTTACCACTTCTACTGCATCCCGGCCAATACGGAATTTTTCCGAGTCCATACGGTGTTTGGTCAGGTCTTCCACGTCAACCGTGCGAAAGTTGCCCAGGCCCATGTGGAGGGTCACTTCCGAAAAATGCAGGCCTTTAATCTCCAGGCGTTTCATTAATTCCCGGCTAAAGTGCAAGCCTGCCGTTGGGGCTGCCACGGCGCCCTCGTATTTCGCGTAGATGGTTTGGTACCTTTCCTTGTCCTCGGGTTCTGCTTTTCTTTTGATAAATTTTGGCAGGGGTGTTTCCCCCAGTTTATACAAGGTTTCTTTAAATTTCTCGTAAGGCCCGTCGAACAAGAACCGTAGCGTACGGCCCCGCGAGGTGGTATTGTCGATTACCTCTGCCACGAGCATGTCGTCTTCTCCAAAGTATAATTTATTTCCAATCCGGATTTTCCGGGCCGGGTCTACCAGCACGTCCCATAACCTTTGCTCCTGGTTTAGCTCCCTGAGCAAGAAAACTTCAATCTTGGCCCCTGTTTTTTCTTTGTTGCCGTATAGCCTTGCCGGAAAAACCTTGGTATTATTAAAAACCAGCACGTCGTCCATGTTCACGTAATCGATTAAATCCTTGAAAACCTTGTGCTCGATTTTTCCTGAATCCCGGTGTAAAACCATCATTCTTGATTCGTCCCTGTTTTTCGGGGGATATTGCGCGATTAATCCTTCTGGTAAATTAAACTTGTATTGAGATAATTTCATTGCTAATGTTTTACACGTTAAGAGATTATTATATTTAACACGGCTTTATGCCGATTTTTATTTCACTTGTTTTTTATTCATGACGAGTGCTTTTATACGTGAAAATTTTTAATTTGTTGTGATAATTTTCAAATAGTTTTCAAATTCCTCTGGCGAAACGGCTTTCTCGAGTTTGTGGTCCCCGATGGCCGTCCTTTTTAGGGCCGCCAAAAAGGCCCCGCTATCTAGTGTTTTTCCGATGTCATGCGCCAACGAACGGATATAAGTCCCTTTGCTGCAAGTTACCTTGATATCTATTTTTGGTAAGTTCAGGTTCACGAGCTTTATTTCATGGATCGTTACCTCAACTGGTTTAAGGTTTTTCATCGTCCCTTTTCGGGCCAGGTCATACGCCCTCTTTCCATCTATTTTCTTGGCGGAGAAGATAGGAGGGGTTTGTTCGGTACTGCCCGTGAAAGATTCCAGTACCGTAAGAACAGCTTCCCTGGTGACATGTTCATAAGAAAAAGTATTATTTATTTCTGTCTCCAAGTCATAGGAGGGGGTTGTTTTTCCCAGTTCCACGGTAGCCAGGTATTCTTTTGGCTGGTCTTGTATTTCCTGGATTTTTTTTGTTGCCTTTCCCGTGCAAAGGATAACTAAACCAGTGGCCAGGGGATCCAGTGTCCCCGCGTGGCCAACCTTTATTTTACGCAGGTCCAGGTATTTGCCCAGGAGGCTTTTCACTTTTTTCACGGCATCAAAAGAGGTCCAGGCATATGGTTTGTCAATTAATAGAATTTCCCCATCGAGATATTTTCCTGTAATATCGTTTTCAGTCACGTTTATTTTATTTTCTAGGCACAGATTATGGCTGTTATACCCACGATAAAGCAATAGATGGCAAAATAGTATAGTTTTCCGTTTTTCACGATATTGATCATCCATTTACAGGCCAATAATCCGGAAATAAAAGCGGCAAGAAACCCGACCGCCAGGGGCAAGATGCTTTCCGGGCCGCCAGTGCTCATGTTGCCAGAAGCTATATCTTTGGCGTTGGCACCGATAATAGGGATTAATACCATTAAAAAAGAAAAGCGTGCCACGTTTTCTTTCTTGTTTTTTAGGATTAATCCCGTGGCTATGGTTGCCCCCGCGCGCGAAATACCGGGCAAAACTGCCAATGCCTGGGCTATCCCTATCACGAAAGAATGAAAAAAAGAGATGTTTTTATCATGCACTTTCACGAAATGGGTAAAGGTAAGCAACAAGGCCGTAATAATTAGCATGGAACCTACCAAGGTTGCGTTGCCCGAGAAAAAGCCTTTCACTTCTTCTTCAAAAAACAAGCCCACGATGGCCACGGGTATCATGGAGATAAAAATTTTAGCGATATATTTCGTTTCACCGTTCCACTTGAATTGAAATAAACCCTTTACCAATTCGATGATATCTTTCCAAAACACGATGATGATGCTTAAAACTGTTGCCCCGTGTACTACCACGGCAAAAGTCAGGTTTTGTCCGGTGTCTAGTTTTAATAACAGGCTGCCCAGTTCAAGGTGGCCACTACTGCTCACGGGCAAAAACTCGGTAAGCCCTTGGACCAAACCAAGTATTAATGCTTCAAACCAATTCATGTAAAATTAAGTTAAAGTGGTATTAGTTCCTTACTAACAAGGCCAGGAAAATTATTTTTCGCCCTCGTTTTCTTTTACCTTGGGCTTTTTCATGATGGCATATACTTCAAATAAAAAGCCAAACAACACGATGACCGGGGCCAGGGTGATCCGCCGGAAGTTAAAAATTTCAGGGTTAAATTCCGTGGGGCTTTCCGCTTTGCCGCCAATCATTAATATAAAACCGAGTACGATGATGCCAAATCCAATGCCTAAAAGCTTGTAGTTTTCTTTTCCTAACGCGAAATTCAGCTTGGTTTCTTCTTGTTTTTTCTTGGCCATGGGTATAATGGTTAAAATTTTTGCAAAAGTATGATATTTCTGTTTAGTTTACAATGAATAAGGGCTAAATATTAAGCTGCATCAATAAGCTTTTTTTAATGATAGTAATACAAAGAATCCGAATCCATGCGTAAAAATTTGTTCACGGCAAAAAACGTGGATACCCAATTGATTAAAATA
>CAZKIR010000476.1:0-3320 GCA_964552835.1 uncultured Bacteroidales bacterium | reverse complement strand
TCTCGACAACGACGAGTTTGGCAATAAAGATGCTTTTTATACCAGGCTCATTATTGATTTTATTTTTTTATACAGCCATATAGCAAGAATCGTATTTATATGCTAAAATTATAAAAAATATTTTAAAGATCAAATTTCTAATAAACATGAACGATAAAATCCTTTACGCGAACATAAAGCAGGGTAAAAAAAGGGCAACCAAAAACAATCAGCAGAAGCTTTAAACATAGCCATAAACACATTAAAAAAGAAGTGTAGATTATATCAAATTGATCCCGTGCGCTACAAGCAATAGTTTATTCTTCCATTCAGGGATGCCAATGAACCAAAAAAACATGAATGCACTTTACAATGTTAGAATGAATATAAATAGGGGGCTTTTTTGCTTTTTTCAAATCATGGGAGGGATTTATAATTATCTTTACTGGCTCTGGTGAAAATAGGTTTCATGAAAGGGTCCGCGCGTTTTTTTAGGGGGGGGCGCAAACTTTTCTTGCCGGTAAACGATATGCTCTCGAAGGAATGTTTTTCACATGATTGCTGGATCCGGTAGGGGAACGGTGAATATAGATCTACGAGTATGTACAGCTAAAATATTGCATGAGATGAAAAGAGTGATTGGTTTTATGATTTTGTTATTGGTTTTTTCGATCGGGATCGCGCAAAGGCCATCTATTTCAATTAAAAAACTTCCTTTATCCGTCACACCCCTTATCGATGGGTCGGTAGATGATTTTTGGCTATCCGTTCCAGCGGTCGGCCTTAACCAGCCCTATACCGGCGAATCCCCCTTTTATAACACGGCCCCTGGCTGGAAAGCCGTATGGGATGATAATGCCTTGTACGTGTTGATACAAGTCGATGATAACGAATGGGCGCCTTCATGGATAACCGGGGTGGCCGATTGGCAATCGGACAAGCCCGAGTTATATTTTGATGTGAATGCCATCTTGCATGATGGGGAGGGCGCCAGCCTGGGGGCTAATGGCCATTACCAAGTAGCCCCGGACTATTCAAAGGACGATCCCGGTACACGGATCACGTATCATACCTTTGGAAAATCCTATCCGTTCGAATACGCCAACACCTATGATGGAAGCGGCCAAGCCGTTTTCGAGTACAGGATCCCTTTTTCCTCGTTAATAGATGGTCAGGGCAGTGCTTTAGAACCTCTTTCCCGGACTACCATAGGGTTCGACGTGGTCCTTATTGACAATACACCGTCCAATGATGGCCGAAACCGGCTGGTTTGGTCCAATGATGGACAGGTAGATTATGGGAATGATGGAAATACCGGGGAAAACTGGGTTAGCCTGGACGACGCGGGAGAAATACAATTTAACCCTGAAGAAATTTCTACCGGATTAAGTTCGTTAAAACACTTTGTTTCTTTTTCTTTGAACGGGGTTCAAGGCGTTATCTCGGGACAGGATATCGTGCTTGCATTACCGGATAACATGGATGCAACAAACTTGGTCGCCTCTTTTGAATTACCAGCCGGTGCGGTAGCTACCGTGGCGGATTCTGTCCAGGAAAGCGGGCTTACCGCGAATGATTTTACCACTGAGCTAAACTATAGGGTATTTGCTGAAGATTCCTCTTGGATAGGTTACACGGTAAAGGTTATTTTTTCAAAATGGTCAATCGGTTACCCCAATATCACGGGCGGTATTACCTCTTCAAGGCTTGAGGCATCGCTCACGGAGAAGGGTGTCATTTATTTCGTTGTTTCCCAAGAAGAGCAAAATAGCCTTGCTGCTGCTGAAATAAAAAACATCGTGGTTTCCGGGAACCGGGGAAACAATATATTGGCTGACAGTTTGGTAATAGAAGAGCTTGACCAGTTGTACACAAGCTTGGCACAAGATGTTTTAGCCGAAAACACTGGATATCATATTCATTTGGCAATAGAAACAGAAAACTTTGACATTCAGTCGTCTGGGGTGAAAACCCTGTCTTTTTCTACTACTTCATATGAAAAGGCCATGCCATTAGGTTCTACTGGTGCACCCTATGGTTTTTTACAATACATTCCTGATTCGTATTACACTTCTCCAACGGATACCTTGCCCCTGGTTTTATTCTTCCATGGCATGGGGTATTCAGGAGATGGGAGTTACGAGGACTTGATGAACAAGCTGAAAATTTGTATTCCAGCGGGAGTCCATAACATACCAGGCAAGCATGTCCTTATCGTGCCACAAAGCCTGCCAAACTGGTGGGATGGTGAGTTGATCGAGCAAACCCTGGACTATATAGTTAAAAACTACCATGTTGATACTTCCAGGATTTACCTCACTGGCCTTAGCATGGGTGGCGCGGGCACCACCCTCTCCCTGAACCGTTTTCACCATAGGGTGGCAGCGGCAGTTCCCGTGGCTTCTGCCGGGATACTGGATGCCCCGATGAAAGATGTCCCGGTATGGTCCATCCATAATAAATATGATGGTATGGTGCCCGTGGAGCATAGTTACCTGATAACGGATTCTGTACTGGCCACCGGGGGCCATGCCATCTTGTCAACGCCCGCGGTTTTTAGCCACGACGCGTGGAATGATGCCTACCATAACAAGAAAGTCTGGAATTGGCTTTTTGCACAGGATAGGGACGAGGAATACCAGGAGGCCGGTGTTATCACTGCAAAAGAGATAAAAAATGAACCGCTTATAAATGGAAAATTGGAAGAAACAGACTGGAAATTGGATCATTTTATAGTTTCTGGTTTGGACACCATTTGTAGGTATGGTTTGCTGTGGGACGAAAAGGCTAATTTTTACTTCGCGGCCCATGTACATGATCAAGACATGGTTTCTGGAAATGCTTCCTGGAATGAAAATGACGGCGTGGATATTTTTATAGATGCCAATTACAACCTGGGCTTTTTTGAAACGGGCGACAGGTATTTTTCTTTTAAGCTGGGAGATGAAGACGTGTCGGAAATAAACGGTAACACGGACGGTATCGAGCATGCTTGGTCTATTCATGACGATGGGTATATTTTGGAAACACGAATAGACCTTTCTAATTTCGTGGACCATACTGTTACAAAAGGGTTTGTTAAAGGGCATACAATGGGTTTTGACATGCTTGTTCAAGATAAAGATGCTGGGCTCGAGCTTGTTTCCACGTATTGTTACGGGGACAGCAATAATAAGGTTTCCACCGACCATTATGCTACCTTGTCCTTTATCCCGGCTTCAGATCCAGGGGCCGGATCAGCTTCCCCACGGGCTATTTTCTTGTCTACAGCACCGGTAATTGATGGCCAAGCTGGAAACACCTGGAACGAGGAAAACAGCTTAGACGAAGAGTTTGTTATT
>CAZKIR010000475.1:0-3321 GCA_964552835.1 uncultured Bacteroidales bacterium | reverse complement strand
GGGGAGAAACACCGGTTGCCCGGCACTCCCCCTTCCCTTTTTTTTGAACTGGAAAAATTTAAAAGGGTTTGTTCACGCTTTTTTCTTTCCCGATACTATTTTTCATCTCCACGAGCGGTGCACATTTTTCATATTCTTCATGTTCCTGGTAATACTCGAGCAAATGATCGATAAATGCCTTGTCCTCGAAAAAAGGATGGTATTCGTCATAAGGCATTTCCCCGGCCACGGTAAGGTTAAAAACCCGCTCCATTTCCACGGCCTCGTCTTCCTCTTTGGCTTTGTTTTCGAGATTTTCTTTCTCGGCCTCTGCCACTGCTTGGTCGGTTTGTTTTTCGTACTCGCCGAGCGATTCCCTGTATTCATTCAGGAATTGCACCAGGCTTAGTTGGATTTTTATGGCATCCTTGTTTTCCCGTAACATTTCCTTGTTCACGGAAAACTTTTCTTCTAACTGTTCTGAACGGTTAGTAGACACGGGATTTTTAAGCAAATCCCGGATTTCTCGTTCATTTTCATGGATCTTGTTCAGGTTAAATTGAACCTTGTTTTTCATTTCTTCGATGGTAGCCCTTAACATTGTTCTCATGGTTTTTCCTCCAGTATTTTAATTGATATTTATAATTTTATTGATTTTAGCTTTTAAAAATGTTCATATCCATCATCTTTTTCATTGCCCGATAATTGAATATCGATTCCCTTGCCCTTGCCATTACCCTTGTCAGCTTGGACTGGCCGGGAAAGCTGGTTTTGTTTTGTTGGCCTTATATTATTTTCGTTAAACAACATGGCTTTGCTGTCTTTATGGACAATCCTGCCGGACTGGCCCGATTGTTTTATTTTAAAGAATTTAAGCTGCTCTTTTAGGCTATCGGCCTGGCTGGCAAGCTCTTCGGCACCCGTGGCCATTTCTTCACTCGAGGCGGCATTTTGTTGGGTGGTCTGGTTTAATTGCAGTATGGCGCTGTTTACTTGATCGGCCCCGGAATTTTGTTCAATACTGGCCGCCGCGATTTCCTGTACCAGGTTGGCTGTTTTTTCAATTTCCGGCACCATGGCTTCCAGTTCTGTTCCTGCTTTTTCCGCTATTGACACCCCATTCCTTGACAAATCATTGATCTCTTCCGCGGCCACCTTGCTTCTTTCGGCCAACTTTCTTACTTCCGCGGCCACTACAGCAAACCCTTTGCCGTGTTCACTGGCCCGTGCAGCTTCTACCGCGGCATTCAAGGCCAGGATATTGGTTTGGAAAGCGATGTCTTCGATAATACTGATTTTCTCGGCTATATTTTTCATTGAATCCACGGCTACACGGGTCGATTCATATCCTTGTTTGATATTTTGTGCCGCTAACCTGGAGATTTTCTCGGTTTCTTTGGCATTATCCGTGTTTTGTTGGATGTTGGAGCTCATTTCTTCCATGGACGAAGAAATTTCTTCAGCCGAGGAAGCCTGTTCGTTTGCCCCCTGGGATATTTCCTGCGAGGTGCTGCTAAACTGGTTGCTAGCCCCAGCTATATTATCAGCCCCTGCAGAGATATTGCCCACGATGGTTTTTAGTTTGTTTGCCATGTTTTGCAAGGCATTGGTCAATTTTCCCACCTCGTCTTGTCGGTCCAGGTACTCCTTATCAATGGCAAAATCAAGCTCGCCTTCCGATACTTTTTCGGCCAGGCCTATCCCTTTCAATATGCCCGAGGAGATAGCCCGTGAAATGATGTATGCCAATGCCACCCCGATTAAAATTGATAAAATGCTTATCAACACGATAAGTCTTTTTTTGG
Organism: uncultured Bacteroidales bacterium; assembly: GCA_964552835.1. Lineage (GTDB taxonomy): Bacteria > Bacteroidota > Bacteroidia > Bacteroidales > CAYFUP01 > CAZKIR01. The sequence continues at coordinate 1,537 of CAZKIR010000475.1, read as the reverse complement.
AAGCTGATTGGGCATTTAAAATTTTCTCATCTTTCTCGAGGTGTTCCTGGAACACGGTTTGTATATCATGAAAAATGCTGCCCACCTTATCCAGGTGCACCAGGGTTTCTTCAGCATACACGCGATCGGCCTTCAGGCGTCCTGCCACGTGTTCATCGTTCCAATGTATCATCTCGTTATAGATAGTAATCAGTTTTTCAGAGGCGGGAAGGATACGGGCATATAAAATTTGGCGACCCGTGGCCTGGTTGTTGTTATTTATGGCCCGTTTCATGTCAATAGCGTTACTATACAAAAAATCGTGACTGTTTTTTATCTTTTTTAACATGTCCCCGAATTCGGGGTGTTCTTGCATGATGTTGACTGCCTGCTTACTTTGCATCCATTGCCCAAAATCCCGTGCAGAGGGATCCAGGGTTATTCCTTCCAGTTTTTTAACTTTCACCTGGTTTAACCAAACCAGGTGATCGGCTTTCCCGGCATGTATCTTCGAGCCCAGTTCCCGGTCAAATTCAACAAAAACCTCGTCAATTTTCACGGCGGATTGGTGTAAACGGGCATGAGGGCCTTCTATGTCATTAAAATAACTTGTAAGTTCCGGTACAAGTTCTTCTGTATGTTTCCGTCCCTCTCCATAATACCATTTTCCAAACTTGCAAGCCCGTGGGTCTGTCTCCACGTGCAATTCTTTTACTTCTTTGTCTACCAGTAATTTGTTCACCTTATTGGCCCATGTTAAATGGTCAATGTGCCTTTCGTCTAATTCGGACATGGTGTAATGGAGATCGTCTTTTTTGGCCGAATTATTCATTATATCACCTATACCGGTAAAGGTAAAGATGGCGAGGATCAGCATCAAGGCCAGTACCGTGCCAAAAGAGATGAGCAGTTTGTTTCCGAGTTTAATGTCTTTCCAATTCATAGCGTTCATTTTTATCGTTTTTTTTCTAAAAGCATAGTTCAAAAATACTAGCTTAGAAGCCTGGAAAAAACGGTAAAAATGCTTGTTTTAAAAAAATGGGTAAAAATACGGGTAAGGAGCTTGTTGAAAAACAAGCTGTTATTCAGGATGTTATAATATTAACGCTATTTTGTTCCCAAAACACGGAAAAACTCACGGGTTAACGTGTTTTTTTATACAATCCATTTCTTTTTTATATTAATTATACTCATGTAAAAAAGAAGAACGCGAAAAAGAAAAAGCAAAACGAAATCCAAGCCAACAGGTAATTGTTGAGTACCGGAAATGGCAAAATGCAATACATCAACCCCGTAAGTAACAGGTAAAATATATGACAAAGGCTGAATTAGTATAGGAAGCGCATTAAGTGGAATAAACAGTCCGCAAAGAAAAATCATCGGGAAACGAAAAAAGTTGGGGTATGTTTGGGCTTCAAATACTTCTTTGGCCGATACAGCGATAAATAAGCCGAGAAGGTTTGAGCAAATCCAGGTTACCAAACATTTCCAACCCGGCATTCATATGTTTATTTTTAAATTTTCAATGGTCATAACTTGTCCCGCAAGGCGGGATGGA
>CAZKIR010000474.1:0-3333 GCA_964552835.1 uncultured Bacteroidales bacterium | reverse complement strand
ACCCTGGTGGCCGATGGCAAGGAAGTGGGCACGAAGAGGATGATGTTGACGGAGTAAATTTTTAAACTACTTCAAAACCCTTTAAGTTATGAAAACAAGAAAATTAACTATCAGGCTTTTGGGAATTATTATCATATTTCATATCTTTACCCTAAATAATTCCTTGGCACAAGCTGACTTTATATATTCCGAGATGTTTGACCAACTGAACACGGCTAATATTACCACCGCAGTGCTAATTGATAAGAGCGTTCCTGATTATGTATTTCAATATTATAATGGTAACAACCTTAACGATATTGTACAATCGGCGGATTGGTACCAAGCTTACAATGATATTTACCATGCGCAGGTCAGCCCGGCCCCGGCCCTGCCCAATATCATGGACCCCAAGTTAGCAAGCCAATCTTTAGTGGCAGGGGGCACGGTACCGATCGGGTTAATTAATTATAAATACCAGAAAATTAAAGACAATGCCCTGCAAGACGGCTTGTTGCAAATGGCCAATAATAAATTGTACGACGTGCAAGGGGCAAGCCCCTATGCCATCAACCGCTGTTTCGCGGCATCTATTTTGCCCAGGGATACTATCAGGGGCAGCAATTTTCAATTTATAATACCCACCGATTTGTTTTATACCAACACCCCGGAAAACATAATATCATTTGATATCGATTTTGACGAGGGGATAACACGAACCGGCAAGTATTTTAACCAGGTGATAAACGTTACTTATACCGAGTATGATGAGAAAGATATCGTGGTAACGGCCCACCTGCTAGGGGGCGGCACCTTAAAATGCAAAACGAAAATCCTGGTAGGCAACCCGGGCAACCTGAAAAGCGGAACAGGGCATGGTAGCTACGACGGGTCCCCTGTTACCAAAACGACCAATTATACTTGGGAAGGAAAACAGCGAGTTTACAAGGCTACTTATTACAAATATTTATCCTGTAATAAATTAAGAAAGCCATTTATCATGGTCGAATCATTTGACCCGAACAACGCCAGGGGGCTTGAACGACTATATCAGGACTTGGACGCGAAAAACAATTTTGTAAGTGAATTAAAAAACAATAATTATGATGTTATCTTGGTAACTTGGGAAGACGGGGGCGCCCCCATTCAGGCCAATGCCGATTTGCTGGAGCAAATACTGGAGGAATTATGGGGCGAGATGACTTCTAACGGCTATTTTAACGAGTTCGTGCTGATAGGCCCCAGCATGGGCGGGCTGATAACCCGGTATACCCTGGCCTCGATGGAAGACCGGGGCGAAAACCACCATACCCGCTTGTGGATATCCATTGATGCGCCCCACCAGGGGGCTTACTTGCCATTATCGGTTATTTCAATAATTAATTCATTGTATAGCCTGAACAAGTTACTGGGAGACGAACCCCTAGTGGGGAAAGGGGAAGCAGAGAATTTATATAACATGTACAATTGCCCGGCCGCCCAGCAAATGGCTATTTATCATTCAGATGGCCTTGACAACGAAAACGGCAAGGCAGGGCCCGATCCAGATTTTACCGCCTTGTTTAATGAATATGGCAACATGCCAAACGGTGGGTACCCATCAAAATGCAAAAAAATTGCCATAGCATGGGGGGCAGGTAACGGCACTGGACAGGTTGACGGCAACTCCAACCCGTATTACCCCGGCGATATCAGGCTTAATGCCAGTGGCACGCTTAATGATAAATGGGGTTATTTTTTTGCTTTCCGGGCACCTGGTGACCAAGAACTTGTACCGGTTTTTGAAATTGGGGCCAAAACTCAAGTGGATGTAAATATAGAATGCGGGGAAAAGCTAAGCGGACTGAACAAGTGGCCAACCAAATGGCTTTATAGCGAGTTAATGTACCATTGCACTAACCTGAATGAAATATCTTTTCAATTTGACCCGAGCACCTACATGGCGTATGATAACACGGAACCTTACGAGAACGCCCCGGGTGGTCAATGGTCAATAATGGAAAAATTAAAAAAAGCTATAGACGGCCAATTAGGAGGCAATCTTCCTGACCCGGGCAATGATTGTTTCATCCCTACCATCAGTGCCCTGGATGTAAGTAACGTGGAACTAGACGAGGACCTTCATCAATATTACAATATATTTTCAGGTGCCTATTATAAAGAAATTAACAGCCCGAATTGTCCATTTGACGTAATATATGCCGATGATGCTAATAAATATCATCATGGAGAGGCCTTTAACATCGAGCAGGTCAACCTTGTAAGGGATTACACGACTATTAACAGCGTGGCTGTTAACGGGCAAATCAACGGCGAAACGATAAAACATGCCGCGAACACTATCCATGTGGAGAACTTTACGGCCAGCGGCAACTCCAGAGTAATATTAAATTCTGATGAAGGGGTTGAAATAGGAAACAACGTGACAATTGGCCAAGGCACTTCCATGACAATAAGTGTTACCGGTAATTGTCCTTAAAAAAAGAAACACCATGAAACATTTCAGAACATTGATCATCCTGGCCCTTGCATTTGTTGCCTTGTTTTCATGCGAGGAAACAGATGAAGAATATGAACAATTCACGAAAAAAGAACTGGACTTTTTAGTCTTTGAACCGGATACTTTCAGGTACACGGGCTCTAGTTACAGCATAGAAGACAGTATACGGTATACAATGCTTGCCAAGGACAGCTCGTGCACCGGCGATACGGTTTGGGTCAATTATTACACTGGCATCGGCGATTCAGAATGGTTACCATCCATAGGATTAACACCTTTAGACGGAAAAACCTTTTTTTATTTTACAAAAGTACCCTTTCTGGAATATGGTGTTGTTAGATTGTTTAAAGACGGATCCGATTTTGCTGATGTGCGTTTCAAACTTTCTTCTGACAGCAGCTTTTTTAACAATATATACTATTCTGTTGATCCCCTGGATGCCATTACCGATACCCTCCTGCTCAACGGGGTGGTACACGAGAATGTGATAAAGTTCCACTTTAAAGTCAAAGAAGTTGAATACAACAATTTTAAAAAAATCTACTACAAGAAACGCTTTGGCTTTATACTAATAGAAACCCACGACGGGGAAAGGCTGGAAGCCTTGTCCCCTGAAGACTAGGACAAGGATAAAAACAGCCTGCCCGGGCAGGCTGTTTTGCCCCACTACCGCTGCGTCCTTGGAAGTTGTAGGGGGCACGGGCTGCAAGCCTGCGCCAGGCGGTATTATTTTGGCATTTTTACTTGTTTTTTTCAAACTTAACACTTAACTTGCAAAAGGTACAAACAAAACCTGGCTATTGGCCAAGGCACTTCCATGACAATAAGTGTTACCGGTAATTGTCCTTAAAAAA
>CAZKIR010000473.1:0-3346 GCA_964552835.1 uncultured Bacteroidales bacterium | reverse complement strand
GGGAAAAGAACTGCTTAACTTATAAATATCCTTTACCAACTCTTTTGAAAGCTGAAAAATTTCCAACTTCTGAAAACTAAAATACAACATATAAACTACCTTAAACTATATTTCAACTACATATAAACTACGTTAAATTTCGTTTAATCAAGCCTATGCAATTATACCATTAATCAAACAAGTGGTTTTCAGCAAAAAAATATGAAAAACTAAAACGCACCGGGGTAGCCTTGTAGGGTGCGATAGCCCCTTTCTTGAAATAAAACAAGAATTTTAAGCCCAAGGCCAACCGCTCGCCCAGGGGCATATCGTATGAAATGCCAGCTGCATGGTTCCACGACTGGTACATCTCATTTCCTGTTGGGTTTTCATCGATTAATGAACTTTTCACGTACATGAGCTCTGACTCGGCCAACACGGAAATGTTCTTGTACACGAATACCTTTCCAAACGCCTTTCCCCCGAACACGTTGGCCTTTTCCTCGACCAACACTGTCCCCTTGTGGTAATAAATGGGGGCCACCGAAACAAAGGCCCGATCGAAAAAGTTATACCCCCCTCCTAGCGAGATGTCGTAATCCGATTGAAAATAAGATGATGATAAGCGGAAATCGCTTTGCAGGTAAAATTGCTGGTACCAGGCAGGCCCCTTTTCCTTTTTCTTTGCCGATGGTGTTCCGGCTTGTTTCGTGCTGTCTGTAACCTCCTGTGAAAATATCGGTTGGGCAACAAACACGAGGCCCGATGCCACGAGGCCAACAAAACATTTCAGGTATTTCATTATATATTTTTATATTTTTGGTTATTTTTAACAAAATTACGAAAAAACAATTTTTCAAAGATAACATTTGTATCCATGGATATTCTAATTACTGGTGCATCCAGGGGCATTGGCCGGGAAACAGTGAAACACCTGGCAAATAAAACCCCATGCCGTATTTTTTGCATTTCCCGTGATGGAAAAAGACTCGCCCAATTAAAGGCTGAATGCCAGGAAAACAGGCAAGGTTCCCAAATCGTCACCATTCCTTTTAACTTGCATGAAATCCAGCAAAAACAAGGCCAAATTATCGAAAAACTAAAAAACCATACCCCGAAACTCGATATTTTAATAAACAACGCGGGGCATCTGGTGAACCAAGCTTTTGAAAAATTTGCACTGGAAGACGCCCAGGATATGTTTTATACCAATATTATAATGCCCGGCTTTTTAACCCAGGCCTTGTTACCTTTCCTAAGCAGGGCAAAACAAGGCAGCCACGTGGTAAATATTGGCAGCATGGGCGGGGTGCAAGGCAGTAGCAAGTTCCCGGGCTTGTCCTTTTATAGTTCTAGTAAAGCCTCGCTGGCAGTGCTAAGCGAGTGCCTGGCGGAAGAATTAAAAATCGCGGGGATAAGTGTCAATTGTTTGGCCCTGGGCGCCGTGCAGACTGAAATGCTGGCCGGGGCTTTCCCGGGATTAAACGTGAGCATGACGCCGGAAACCATGGGGGAATTTATTGCCGAATTTGCCCTTACCGGCCATCGGTATTTTAATGGCAAAGTTATCCCGGTAAGCAACACGATCCCTTGAGGGTTGGGTTTGAAATCCAGGATTTTTTTAGCAATTTCACGCTAAGGGCCAGGATAAAAAAAACAATTACTTGCCAAAGAAAAAGAGGGTATCCGGCCTGTTGTTTGATATGCTGACCGACAAAAGGGAGTACGCGAGAAAAAGGACATAGGCAAAGAAGACCAGTGGTTTGTCTTGCCCAGGAAAAAAAGGGGAAGAAAAGAGGTTGGCAAAAAACGCCCAGCCCAGCCCCACCAAGAATGCCAGGGTCATGAATTGCAGGGTGGTTTCCAGATCCAGCGTGCCCCGGGCTTGCAAAATGGGCACGATCAGGAGCAACAACAAGAGGAACGCACGACTGAATAGAATTTTTCGTTGTTGGGAACATGTGGGGGTAGTGTATAGTTGGCTATTTTATCTGTTTCCAGTTTTCCTCTAGAGCTTTTCCACAGTGTTTACAGATAATAGCTTCTTTTCTTACATATTCATCGCAATAGGGGCATGTTTTCATGTTTCCGGACTGCTTGTTTAATTCATTCTCGTTGCTAGGAACAAGTAAAGCGATTATTAAGCCTATTGGACCAAGGATAACAAACATATCTAATTTTAAGCTAAAAAAAGAAGCCCCGGAAAAAAATGAAAGAGGAAGGAGATATTAACTAAAACCATTAACGAACCATAACCTTCTTGACTTCTTATTCTTCCAGGGCTTTGAGGATATTATTTTGCGCCGCTTCAAGGCGTGTAACCGCACTTCAATAATTTTTATCAAAAATAAGGTTTTTCGGGAAAAATATCCAATATATTTTTACTTTTTATCGGGTAAATTCAAAGCCCCCCTCGATCATGCAGCAAATTCATTCAAGAGGGGGCTTTCTTTTAGCTTTTTTCTCGGCCTGCTTTTTCTTTTTTTCCAACCTTCTTTCTTTCGAGGCCTTTGTAGGTCTCGTGGGTACCCTTTTTTTTGGCTTTTTCAATGCCGAAGCAAGCAACTTGTAAAATTTAACGATTGCTTTTTCTTTATTTTGGGCTTGTGATCGGCTTGACCGGGAAACAACGATCAGTTCCCCTTCCTTGTTGATCTTGTTTTTCAATTTTTTCAAAACGAGTTTCTTTTCCTCTTCATTTAATAATTGGGAAGCCTGAACGTTGAACCGCAATTCCACGCTCGTGGAAACTTTGTTCACGTGTTGCCCGCCAGGGCCACCCGAGGGGGTTGCCTGAAACTCGAATTCTTGTCCGAAAGGCCGGTTTTCTATCTTGACTGGCATTTTTTTATACAAAAATATAGAATTTAAGGGCTTAAGAAAAGCATTTTTCCTTTGCCCGGCATTTACAGGCCTTCCCCTTCAAATTCCATCTCTCCTTCCTTACCATCGCGGCGTTCACGGTAATTATTTATACGGTAGGTAAAATCAAGGCTAATAACCGGTGTTTGCCGTCTGAATTCATTATACATCTCGAAGCTATCACCACTAGTATAAAATGAAAATTTCATGCTTTGGAAAGGATCCCGAACGTTTACGGCCAGGCTGGCCTTTCGCTTGAAAAAATCTTGTTTTACCCCCGCGCTCGACATGAAAAAGCCGTCCCTTTCGCCCTGGGCCATCACGGTGGGGCCATTGTAAAAAGCCATCAACTGTACCCTCGTGCCCCATTTCAAGTTAAAGGTTGAATTTAGCCTGAGGTTCCAGGTATTGGTTTCCTTTTGCCCGTCCTCTTCATAAACGGTCCCGTTAATCTGGTAATTGTACAAGTTGGTGCTCGCGTTCAGGTTCCACCATTTAAAAGGCC
>CAZKIR010000472.1:0-3355 GCA_964552835.1 uncultured Bacteroidales bacterium | reverse complement strand
TAAATGAAAGGCATATTGAAATCCGTTGGTTGGATATTGAAAAAGCAGAATGGACTGCCAAGAAAGTCGTGGATAAACAAGATAACCTCAAAATTGAAGCAAGTGAAGAAAAGGCTCTTTTGGTTTTATTGACGGGGATAAAATAGCCGGGCTTTTGGCCGGCAAAAGGAAGGGGTGAACCGTGGCTAAAAACCCACGATCCATAGTACACGGTCTTCTTCCAGGCAATGATCAATCAGCTTGACCATGTCCTTGTTGACCTTGCGCAGCTTGTTTATGTAATGCTCCCAGTTTTTTTCCCAATCATGGTCTTTTTTCGCGATTTTTCGCAACAGGTTTTCGCCCAGGAAGATGTTTTGGATATACTCGTTAAAATGCTCCAGGCTTTGAACTCTATCCAGTGTTTCAAGGTTTTTTACCAACTCGTTGCGAAGGGGGATAATGCTTTTCGAGTTAAACTTGGTTTGACCGAAATACTCGTATAACTTGTTGCTTTTTTCGAAGCAATGGGTAAATAGGTTAAATATGTCACTGTCCAGGTACATCGATTCGGCATCGCACTTGTTATAGTTCTCGTTGTCGCCGGTGATATTGAATTCAACAAAATTTAAGCATTTATCCTTGGGAAGTAGTTCTATTTTCATATTTTTAGCTTTAATTTTACCCCGCTAAATTTATTAAATATTCAATAATTAGACAAATTGAAAACCATAGTTTATAAACAAATTATTTACTACTTGATTTTCAATGATATTTTAAAAGGCATTTTTTTTGATGATAGAAAGTTTCATGAAAATAGCCCTGCAAAACCAGTCTTGTTATTTTCAATTTTACAAGCAACCTATTAAAAATTGGATACAAACATGCCCGAGACCCGTTTTCAACATATAATACTACAGCTTAAACAAGCATATATAGCATGGCGGGGCCATTTCCCGGATCAAGTAGTTCCCTTGAAGCCATCCGGTTCGGCCCGTAAATATTATCGCGTAGCAAAAGGGCAGGATACATATATTGGGGTTTATCACGAGTCCCTGGCCGAAAACAAGGCTTTTTTTGATTTTAGCTTGCATTTTCAAAAACTTGGCCTTCCTGTTCCCGGCTTGCTTTATTATGATTACCGATCGCCCTATTATTTTCTGGAAGACCTGGGCGATAATATATTGTTTGAAGAACTGATAAATCGTGAAGACAGCCCCTTGCCCGATGCATTACTTTTTATTTACCGGGAAACGATTAAGCAATTAGTACGTTTTCAATTGGAAGCCCATGATGGTTTTCCCTATGGGTCTTGCTACCCGGTGGCTGTTTTTGATCAAGTGGCCATCCGGTGGGACCTCGATTATTTCAAGTACTATTTTTTGAAATTGTCTAATGCCCCCTTTCACGAGAATAAATTAGAGGAGGAATTTTACCGCTTATCCTCTTTCCTGGCCAATAGCCCATACCAGTACTTCATGTACCGCGATTTTCAGTCCAGGAACGTGCTCTTGCGCGATAACAAACCTTTTTTTATTGATTACCAGGGTGGGCGAAAAGGGCCCGTGCTATACGACCTGGCTTCCCTGTTGTTTCAGGCAAGGGCAAGGATAACCGAAGTTGACAGGGAAAGCTTGTTCCGGTTTTACACCGATGAAATATCAAAAAGGATCCCGGTGGATGACGAAGGTTTCAGGGACGAATTCCGGGTATCGGCCCTGGTACGGGTTATGCAAACCCTTGGTACGTACGGGTTTCGCGGGTTTTATGAACGAAAGCCCCATTTCATGCAAAGCATGGCCTTGTCTTATCAAAACCTGAAATATCTTTTACAAGATCCCGGTTTTCCTTTTGGTTTGCCCCATTTGAAAGAGGTCATTGAAAGCATCCCCGCGATCCAATTTGACGAGCAGGCCGCGACAAAACCCGAAACACTGCAAGTTAAAATCATGAGTTTTTCGTATAAAAAAGGGGTTCCGGCAGATGCCAGTGACCATGGCGGGGGCTTTGTTTTCGATTGTCGTTTTTTGCCTAACCCGGGCCGGTATGACCAGTACAAGGCCTACACGGGCTTTGATGAACAAGTAGTGGAATTTTTCAGGGACAAAGATGATATGCATGGTTTTCTCAATAATACGAAGGCCATCTTATCAAAAGCAGTTGAAAATTATTTGCAACGGGATTTTAAACATTTGTCGGTATTTTTTGGTTGTACAGGCGGCCAGCACCGATCGGTATACGCTACACGAATTATCGCTGCCTGGCTGGAAGAAAATTACCCGGTGCAATTAAACATATTGCATAGGGAATTAACAAGTTGATTTATTTTGAAAAGGACGACCCATGGGAAAAAAATTATGCAAGGAAAAGAAAAAGCCAAAAAAAGATAAAAAATCCAGGTACCAATGCGAAAAATGCCAACTGACCTGGCACAAGGAAGAAAAATTGTGCAAGCCAGTGAAAATTTGATTGAAAAATTGCAAATAGATATTGACAACCTACTAAATTAAATTTTTCATGAAAGCCATGATACTTGCCGCCGGACTGGGCACCCGGCTAAAACCTTTGACATTGGATCGGCCCAAGGCACTGGTTGAACTTAAAGGCCAGCCATTACTGGGCACCTTGATCGAGAAGTTAAAATCCAATGGCTTTGATGAAATCATCGTGAACGTGCACCACTTTGCCGAACAGGTAACCGATTACCTCAAGGCGCGGGATTTTTTCGATATTTCCATGAAAATTTCTGACGAGCGTGGCCAGCTGCTTGATACCGGGGGTGGCCTGAAAAAAGCATCATGTTTTTTTCGTGAAAACGAGACTTTTCTTCTTCATAACGTGGACGTGTTCACGGATATTGATTACAAGGATATGTTCCGGCAACACTACGAGCAAGAAGCCTTGGCCACCTTGGCCGTGAGGCAAAGGGAATCATCGCGGTATCTCTTGTTTGATGAAGATATGAACTTGAGTGGCTGGAAAAACCAGAAAACCGGTGAAAAACAGCTTAGCCGGCCCGAAAAGCGGCTTAAGCCTTTCGCTTTTAGTGGAATACACGTTATTGAGACAGAAATTTTTAAATACTTGCCCGAAACCGGGCCTTTTTCCATAATTGATGCGTATCTTCGTGTTTCAAAACGCCATCCCATCAAGGGCTATGCCCATGACAAGGGAATGTGGATAGACCTTGGGACCCCGGCAAAATTGGAAGAAGCCGGGAAAATGATCCGGAAAAACAAGAAATAGAAATGTCCAAGTTAACGATTTTACGGGCTTCGGCAGGTTCAGGCAAAACCTTTAAAATAACAGGGACTTTTTTGCAGTTATTATACCAGGATCCATACAATTACCGGCATATCCTGGCTGTTACCTTTAC
>CAZKIR010000471.1:0-3368 GCA_964552835.1 uncultured Bacteroidales bacterium | reverse complement strand
TTTTTTCTCGTTGTCGCGCAGGGCCACTTCTGCCTGCTTGCGCCCTGTAATGTCCATCAGGGTTACCAGGGCTAACGACTGCTCTTCCATACTCAATGGTGTTGCGGAACACAACAGCGTCATCTCCCGGGTTTCACCGTCACCACTATTGAAATAATAGGGCGCCTCGACCTGTAAATGTGTTTCACCCGTTTCAAGAGTATTCAGTACTGTATTTCGAATAACGCACTGCCGGCAATATTCGCCAAACCCACAGCCCCGCGGGTCATCCAGGGCATGGATACATCGCAGTGCTTCGCCGCCGCGCAAGCCCAACATCTCTTCCGCCGGCCGGCCGGCGAATCGCGTGGCAAAGCCGTTGACCTGCCGGACGCGCCTTTCCCCGTCCACCACCATCATCACCAGGGGCGCGTTACGATAAATAGCGGTAAGCAGGTTTTTTTGTTCGGCAAGCTCCTTTTCAGCCATTCTGCGCTCGGTGATATCTGCACCAAGGGAAAGGATCATGCGAAATTCACCGTTTTCAGTTATTATCGTGTTGCCCCATCCAATCAACCGCTTTTTACCGGATCTGGTGATGATTTCATTTTCATAATAATGGTCTATTAATTGGTTATCAATGATTTGTTTCCAAATCCTATAGATATCTTCCTGTAGTTCTTCCGGAATAAAAATACCGATCCATTCCTTGCCGATGACTTCTTCTGCTTTATAACCGGTCAATTGTTCAGCGAAACGGTTAAAAACCACGATCTTCGAATTTTCCTGTAACCCAACAACAATGTTCGGTGCATGGTTAATGAGCTTTTCCGACCACTCCTTCTCGGCTTTTAATTGTAACCCTGCCTCCTTACGCTCGGTGATATCGTATAGGTACCCTTGTATTCCCGTTATTTTTCCTGTCGGGTCAAAAGTGGCTACATCATTTTCGATTACATGGATTAGCTTACCGTCCTTACATCTTCGTTTGGCTTCGTAATTATTCAGAATTCCTTTCTCTTTAAGCTTCTTTTTAATGTATTCAAATTCAGGTTTATTATCATACAAAATATGAATATGCTGATTGAGCAGTTCATTTTTACTATCATAACCAAAAATTTCTAAAAAAGCTTTATTGCAATCTAAAAGTATCCCGTCAGTATTTATCAGGAAGTCTCCTGTCAGGTCTTCTTCAAAAAATTTCCTGAATTTTTCCTCGCTGGCTTTATAAGCGGTAGTTCTTTCGGCTACCTGCTTTTCCATGTTCATGTATAATTCCGGTAAGCGGGATACCAGGGCAAACATGTTTCCCAGTATTTCCAAGGTTTCCGAACCGCTGATAATGTATTCGAGCTTTTGTTTGGTGGGCAGTCCCAACATCAGGATGCCCCCGAAGGTAGTGTCACCGGTTTTCATGGGCAGCAGGATGGAAAAACCCAGGCCGGATTGGCATAGTTCATCATACAGTTCTTTATGGGCCTCATCAGAGATTACCACTAACTCTTGTTGGGAATAAAGTTGCCCTGTTAATCGTTCAAACAGGTCCTGTCCAGGCAAGTCAATTTCTTGTTTTGGCAGTATATCAATCAACTCGTGCCCCGTATCTTTGGTGTTTATGTCTCCTCCGGTGAACCGTAGAAAGGCGATTACTTTTGCCCCACTTATCCCGCACAGTTTTTCAAGTATTTTTGAGACGGCATCCCCGGGCGTTTCCAAAAAGGAAAGTATCTCCCGGCTTATTTCAAGCGTGAGACCCTTGAATTGTCCTGGATTGTTAACATTCCCCATAACTACCTGTTTTATAGATACTTACCTTCATCGGGCCCAGTCCTGTTTTTTAACTTATACCTTTTACGTGTTCGCTTTGTTTCAGCAGAACGGAAGGCATTTTTTTACAGGGCTTGGATCGTGCCCAATGACTGATAAAATTTATAGCCCAGTGTTTACCAGCTGCTATAAAAAAACCGAAACGTTTTTCTTTGATTTATTCCATTATACGCTTTATTTAAAAGGCCTTGACAATAAACAATTTTAACGCGTAAGTTATAAAAAATCATCATTAATTGTCCAGGTTTAGCATTTTATTTTTGATTTTAAAATTAGCAGTTTTCTTGTTAACCTTATATCCTGTTGTGTCAGGTTAAATTTGTATACTAAAAATTTCAATGCGCCAAAATATATGACTAATTATTTGGTAATGCGAAAAACATTTCGTTATTTTGCGAAACATAGAAATTATAAAAAAATCAAATGGGGAAGAAAGTTGAATTATCGGAAGAAACAAAAGAAATGGCATTGATTTCCAGGGCAATGGGGCATCCGGTCCGTTTGTATATATTACAAAAATTATCTAAAATGAATGCTTGTTGTTATAGTGGCGACCTGGTGGAAGAACTCCCAGTTGGCCGTTCAACCCTTTCTCAGCATTTGAAAGAACTGAAATATGCCGGGCTTATCCAGGGAGAAATAGAACCTCCTTACATAAAATATTGCCTGAACATTGAAAATTGGGAAAAGGCAAAAGAAATGTTCTGTAATTTATTTAATGAACGTACAAATACATAATTGAGCACGTAAAATTTTTTGTTAAACTAAATAAAAAGATCATGGATATTAAAATTCTCGGGACAGGTTGTCCAAAATGCAAAACCCTTGAAAAGCTTACAAGGGAAACAATTGAAAAAGAAGGTATTGATGCCACTATCACCAAAGAAGAAGACATTATGAAAATAATGGAATATGGTGTTATGCATACGCCAGGCCTGGTGATCGACGGGAAAGTTGTCTTTTCAGGCCGCGTACCTTCCGCTAAAGAACTTAATGATTTATTAACCAATAAACAATAGTATTATGAAAACAATAAAGATGATTTCTTTTGTGTTCTTAATTGCCGGCATGAGCATGTCATGTACAGGCCAAACCAACAAGAACAAAAATACATCAGTAAAAAAGGCTGATGATGTTCAAGTTTATTATTTTCATACCAGCCGGAGATGTTTTACCTGTAAAACGGTTGAAGCAGAAACGAAAAAAGCAGTTGAAGAGCTATATGGAGATAAAGTGCCTTTTGCAGCTTACAACATTGAAAAAGCTGAAGGAGAACAAAAAGCGGAAGAACTAAACGTTCCCGGCCAAGCCTTGCTTATCGTTAGTGGTGATACAAAAATTAATATCACCAGGGAAGGTTTCATGAACGCCAGGAGCAATCCGGAAAAATTAAAACAGATTATAAAGAGTAAAATCGACCCACTGGTTAATTGAGTGATTGAGTTAATTAAGTTGATTAAGTAATTGAGTCAACTTATAAACCTATAAACCTATAAACTTATAAACCTATAAACCTATAAACTTATAAACCTATAAACTTATAAACCTATAAACTTATAAAC
>CAZKIR010000470.1:0-3379 GCA_964552835.1 uncultured Bacteroidales bacterium | reverse complement strand
CCATCATTGGTTTCTGGTACTGGTGCACGGATCAATATATCGTGCAACGGACTTTATCGGCCCCAAACCAAACAGAAGCCCGCCGTGGTACCATTTTTGCCGCGTATTTAAAATTATTGCCCGTTTTTATTTTCTTGATCCCCGGTATGATTGCTTACGCGTTGCACCAGAAAGGCATGATAAACATGACCGATCCCGATGAAGCTTTTCCCCTGCTTGTAAAAGAACTCTTGCCTGCCGGGGTAAAAGGAGTCGTTGTTGGAGGCCTGGTGGCAGCCTTGATGAGCTCACTGGCTTCCTTGTTTAACTCCTCCTCCATGCTCTTTACAGTGGATTTTTACAAGAAATACAAGCCCAATGCCCCGGAAAAACAGCTGGTACGGGTAGGGAAAACCGCCACGGCCGTTATCGTGGTGCTGGGCATAGCCTGGATACCCGTGATGGAAAGCCTGGGCGACGTGTTGTACGAGTACCTGCAAGACGTGCAATCACTCCTGGCCCCAGGCATCGCTTCCGTGTTCCTGCTGGGGGTATTTTGGAAACGGGCCAGTGCTAAAGGAGGCCTGTGGGGGTTAATCCTCGGCTTCGTGCTGGGCATGTTCAGGCTAGTGATGAAAGTAGTAACCAACAAGTGGGTGGTACCAGATAACATTAAAGCATTGGAACAAAACAGGGAATTCGCGATAGAAAACTGGATTGCCCAGGCCGCCGCGAACCCACCGGCAGATTTAAGCTGGTTTGATCGTTTCAGCGTAAAATTTATTAATATCAACTGGTTACATTACGAGATATACTTGTTTGCCTTTTGTTTACTGGCCATCGTGGTGATAAGCCTGTTCACGGAAAAACCCTCGGCCGAGAAAATCCAGGGTTTGACATATGGCTCGGCAACACCAGAGCAAAAAGCCGAGACCCGCGCCAGTTGGAACAAGTGGGACGTGGTGCATACCATTATTATAATATCAATAATCGTTGGGTTTTATGCATATTTCTGGTAAAACATATTATAAAGAATATGATCAGTTTTACGTGGCCGTGGACTGCATAATTTTTGGTTTTGATGACGAAAAATTAAAAATCCTGCTTATCCAAAGAAATCTCGAGCCATGCAAGGGCCAATGGTCCCTCATGGGTGGTTTCTTGCGGCAAGACGAGAACCTCGATGAATCCGCCCAACGAATTTTGACCCAGTTAACAGGGATTCATGACGTGTACCTGGAACAGCTATATACCTATGGAAAAATAGACAGGGATCCGGCTGCCCGGGTGTTGTCAACGGCCTTTTATGCCTTGATAAAAATTGACAAAAACAATAAAATCCGGTTCGAGAAGCACAACGCGGCTTGGTTCGATATTGAACATATCCCGGGTTTGATATTCGATCATGCCCAAATGGTCGATAAAGCCATGAAGCGGCTGAAAAGGCGAAGCAAGGTTCAGCCCATAGGATTTGAACTTTTGCCTGAAAAATTTACCATCCCCCAGTTGCAAAACCTCTACGAGGCCATCTATCAAAAAAAACTGGACAAAAGGAATTTTAGGCGAAAAATCTTGACCATGGGCTTTTTAGACCGATTAGAAGAAAAAGACAAGGGCTCATCAAAAAAAGGGGCCTACTTGTACAAGTTTAACGAAGAAAAATACAATTACCTTGTTAGCAAGGGATATCATTTTGAAGTATAAAAAATCAATACATGATGAAAACATCTAAAAATCAAGAATTATGGTTTGTAACAGGCAGCCAGCACTTGTATGGTGAAGAAGCCTTAAAGACCGTAACGGGAAACGCGAAAGAAATTTGCATGGCCTTGGACCAGGATAAACAAATTCCCGTAACCATGGTATTTAAACCCATCCTTACCCGTCCGGAAGAAATATATGCATTATGCATGGAAGCCAATGCCAACGAGCATTGCATTGGCCTGGTCACCTGGATGCATACTTTTTCTCCGGCCAAAATGTGGATAAACGGAATAAAACCATTAGCAAAACCGGTATTGCATTTACATACCCAGTACAATCAAGAAATCCCATGGGATCAAATTGACATGGATTTTATGAACCTCAACCAATCGGCCCACGGTGGCCGGGAGTATGGCTTTTTATTGAGCCGGATGGGCATAAGCCGAAAAGTAGTGGTTGGCCATTGGTCAGACCCGGGCGTTATTCAAGAAATTGGCACCTGGGCCCGTGCTGCCAGGGCTTTCACGGAATGGCAAAACATGAAAGTGGCCCGCTTTGGCGATAACATGCGCGAGGTGGCAGTAACCGAGGGAAACAAAGTATCTGCCCAAATGCAATTCGGCTTTGACGTGTATGGTTACGGCGTGGGCGATCTCGTGGAGAGGGTCAAAGCTGTAACAGAAAATTCCGTGAACCAACTCGTGCAGGAATACAAGGAAACGTACCACTTGCCATCACAAGAAACCTCCTTCACCGAGGGGGTTAAAAAAGCGGCCCGCGTTGAACTTGGCATGAGAGACTTTCTGGAAGAAGGAAATTTTAAGGCTTTTACCACCACCTTTGAAGACCTGCATGGACTACCACAATTGCCCGGTTTGGCCGTGCAAAGGCTAATGGCCGACGGGTACGGCTTCGGGGCAGAGGGCGATTGGAAAACGGCCGCCCTGGTAAGGGCCATGAAAGTGATGGCCAAAGGCCTGGAAGGAGGCACTTCCTTCATGGAAGATTATACCTACCACTTGCAACCGGGAAAAATGCAAGTATTAGGCGCCCATATGCTGGAAGTTTGCCCCTCTATTACCACTGAAAAACCCCGGCTGGAAGTGCACCCCTTGTCAATCGGTGGCAAAGAAGACCCGGCCAGGCTAGTGTTCAAAACCAAAACAGGACCGGCATTAAACGCGGCCCTCATGGACATGGGCAACCGTTACCGCTTGCTGGTGAACCCGGTACAAGTGGTAGAATGCCCGGACCTACCAAAATTACCCGTGGCCAGCGTGCTATGGGAACCCGAACCCGACCTGAAGCGCTCGGCGGAAGCCTGGATATTGGCAGGGGGAGCCCACCACACGGGCTTTTCACAAGCCCTCACGGCCGAATACCTCGAGATATTCGCCGAAATGACCGGCATCGAATTTTTGTTGATTGATAATGACACGAGAATGAAAGATTTCAAAAAAGAAATCAGGAATAACGAATTATACTATTTATTGAAAAAATGAAAAAACAAACAATAAAAAAGAGAGCTTTTTGCCTATTTAGCAAGCTAGCGATCCTTTCCATGGGTTTAATAAATGCCCAGGATATAAACGATTGGGAAGACCCAGGCATATTTGAACGGAACCAAACCCGACCACATACCCCGGTTATCCCTTATGTGTCCATGGAGAATGCCGCCAAAGGCAATCCCGCGAAA
>CAZKIR010000469.1:0-3386 GCA_964552835.1 uncultured Bacteroidales bacterium | reverse complement strand
CCGCCACAGTTGGCCTTGGGCAAGGATTCCTCTACCTCGTCGATACGCGGATCCTCGTATACCTTGAATTTTCGTGACGCGAAATACAGGATAAGGGCTGCTATCAGCCCGATGGCAGATAGTGATATGACAGTATATAAAACAATCTCGTTCATAACCTATTCCTCTTTTTTTATAGAAAACCTAATCTTTTGTTGAATTTGATTATTAAAATGGCCTAAAATTAAATAATATGGAATTAATACCAAAAGCGAAACGATACCACTTAATGCCTCGTTCCTTGTATAAGCCGTCATGCCTGCCAGTACGGCAACCACTAGTAAAAATGGTAAAATATATGCTAACCACACGGCCTTGTAACCGGTTTTTTTATGCATGTGGACGATCACTTTTTCGCCGGGACGATAGTCCGTTCCATTTCCTGGGATGGCGATGATCTTGTTGCTGGCTTCCGCGGCAGGGCATACCCCTTTTACCTGGCAAGAGCCACATGCAGAAGCAGAAAGGATGCGGACCTGCAGTAGTTTCCCTTCAATTTTATGTACAACCCCGGGATGTTTTATTATTTCAGGATAAGCCATGAAATCCTCCAAAAAATTAAAATTCCAAATTTAATGATGTTCGTTAAAATAGGAAATATTTTCGGGTAATTATATTGTATAGAGATATTATTTGTTTTCCTTTTTAATAAGAAGCAAATATTATAAAGATTCGTATATTTAGCAAGGAAAGAAAAATAAAATATTCGAGTGAAAGAAAAGATATAAAATGGTGATACAAATCACCTTTAAATGGTAAGTAGGATCATTTTTTTTGAGTATACTTACCCCTGTTTTTTCGTATAACATAGAAAACAAAGTAAATTGCTTTTGAATAAAAATATAGACTGTATCACAAGTGGATCGGGCTGTTCAAATCCCTCAAAAAAAAATGTATGAAAAGGAAAATTTGCTATTTAACTATCTGTTTGGGTATTGTTTTTCTTGCCTTATTTATTGCACCTTATTCTATGAAAGCTTCCCCCCAGGATATTAGCCTGGAAAAATACGAGCAAATTATACAAGATAAGCTATCGGAAGGGAACAAGACAGGAGCTGCCAACGCGTTAAATAAAGCCGGTTATAGCGCGTGGCAACAAGGCTTAACAGATATTGCCATTGGTTTTTTTGCCCGATCGATGGATATTAACAGGGACTTGGGTAATAAGAACGCGATAAAAACATTGGCTTCAAACATCGGGATGTTATATACTGACAAGGAAAATTACCTGGAAGCTTTAAAGTTTTTCAACTTGTCACAGCTTACTAGCCGGGAATTGAAGGACAAGAGTTCGATTTGTTACGCGCTTATCAATAAAGGCATAGCATACCAGGGATTGGGGCGTTACGAGGAATCAAACCAGAACCTTGAGGAAGCCCTGGGACTTGCTCGTGAACTTAATGATATAAGTTTATTAAAAAGCTGTTACAGCACCTTGGCAGAAAATAACGAGATTCTTGGTAACAAGGAAAAATCATTTGAATATTTCCAATTGGCCGCGTCCCTTACCAAGCACATGCAAAAAGAAAAAATGTCGCGGCTGGAGTACCAGAAAAAAGAAATTGAAGCACAAAACCAGGCCAAGGAAAAACAGATTAAAAGCCAACAAGATACCTTGAAACGGGTAATGGAGATCAACAAGGAAAGGCAAATGCAGATAAAACTGTTGAACCAGGAAAAACAATTGCAAGAATTAGCCATTAAAGAACATAAAGCCAGGCAACGCGAGTTGGAAATACGGGAAAAAAACCGTAAGATGGCGATTTTTTTTCTCGTGGGTGGGTTTGCCCTCTTGCTCGTGTTTTTTTTCTTGATATACCGTCAGTTTCGGGCCAAGAAGAAAGCTAATTTGTTATTGGCCAAGCGAAATCATGAAATACAGTTGCAAAAAGAAGAAACTGAGAGACAAAGAGACATTGCTAATAAGGAGCGAAAAAAAGTCACCTCCAGTATCAAATATGCCCAACGCATCCAGGATGCCATTTTACCACCTGATAATTACATGCAGGGCATCCTGCCCAACCATTTTATCTTGTTTAAACCAAGGGATATTGTAAGTGGTGATTTTTATTGGATGACCGAGAAAGAAGGCGTGGTGATCGTGGTTGCCGTGGATTGCACGGGTCATGGTGTGCCAGGTGCTTTTATGTCGATGTTGGGCACGGCTTTCTTGAACGAGATCGTGAACTCACTGGGGGTAAATGAACATGTGCGTTCCTTACGGGCAAGTGAAATTTTGAACCAGCTGCGGGATCACGTGATTGAAGCTTTACACCAGCAAGAAAGCAATAGTGATACCAAAGACGGCATGGACGTGGCCTTGTGCATTATTGACATGGAAAATAAGAAGCTGCAATTTGCCGGGGCGCATAACCCTTTATATATTATTAAAGACGGGGAATTAAATGAAATCCGGGGGGATCGCATGCCCATTGGCATTGACCAGAATCACAAAATACCTTTTACCAATCACGAGATTGACGTGAATACCGGTGATATGTTTTATATTTTTTCTGATGGTTTTATTGATCAGTTCGGGGGCGAAAAGGGGCACAAGTTTTATTCCAAGAATTTGAAAAAGCTCCTCCTGAAAATCCAGGATAAACCATTGGCCCAGCAACGTGGGATACTGGACGAAACCATTGAAAAATGGAAAGGCCAACGCCCACAAGTCGATGACATTTTGGTCATGGGCATCAAGGCCACACCTGTACCAAAGAAGAAAAGAAAACCCGCGTCCCGCTACAATTGGGACACCAAGCGTATCCTTATTGCCGAGGATACCGATATTAATTACTTCTTGCTGGTGGAAGCCTTGAAAAACACTAACGCGGATGTAATCCGGGCGAAGGATGGCCTCGAGACAGTAGAATTTTGCCAGAATAACGATGTGGATATTATCTTGATGGATATTAACATGCCCCGGATGGACGGTTTTGAAGCCACACGCGAAATCCGCCGTTTTCGCAAAGATTTGCCCATTATTGCCCAAACTGCCCAAGCGCAAGAAGATGACATGGAATCCTGCCTGGATGCCGGGTGTAATGATTATATCTCGAAACCGGTAAATTTAAATATTTTCTTGGAAAAGATCGAGAAGTTGTTGAATGGGTAGGTGGCCTAAATCGGGATGGGATTCTTTCCTTTTCCTGGCTTTATCAGGGAGGGCAAGTTCTATATTGTATTTTTTGTCAGAATATTTTTAAGTACCTTATGATTGCTAATTGCAATCGTGATTACAGGGCCTCAAAAATTTTTTAAACTTAGCCGTGCCGACTCCTTAAGCCAATTCATCCGCCAAAGCAAGGAGGAAGAACTTCAAGGCATGCAAGAGCGTATCCAGATGT
>CAZKIR010000468.1:0-3388 GCA_964552835.1 uncultured Bacteroidales bacterium | reverse complement strand
CAATATTTCAGGAATATTTTGCCTTCTGCTTTTATCCTCTATATGCCAAAGGATATAGTTAGTGGT
This sequence comes from uncultured Bacteroidales bacterium, assembly GCA_964552835.1. Lineage (GTDB taxonomy): Bacteria > Bacteroidota > Bacteroidia > Bacteroidales > CAYFUP01 > CAZKIR01. The sequence goes on along the minus strand of CAZKIR010000468.1, from coordinate 3,322 downwards.
GATTTTTACTGGATTAATAAAATTGAAGATAAAGTGTTTATTGCCGTTGTAGATTGCACAGGCCATGGCGTGCCTGGGGCTTTCATGTCGATTATCGGTTATGAATTGTTGAGGAATATTACCACTGTTGAACGGGTAGAAGACCCCTCGGAAATATTAAACCGATTGAACAAGGGGGTTGCAGAAACATTCGGGACCAACGTGGATGAAATGGCTTTGCGCGATGGGATGGATCTCGCTTTCTGCGTGATTGATAAGAAAAACCGGACCCTGGAATACGCGGGTGCTTTTAACCCATTATATGTTGTCCGGAACAATAAAATATCCGAGATCAAGGCCGATAGGTACACGGTTGGGCTTGTTACCGATCCTGATGAGTATTTCACCAAGCATATCGTCTCGCTCGAAGACGTGGATATGATATATATGTTTACCGACGGGTACACCGATCAGTTTGGGGGGCCTCAAGAAAAAAAATTTAAATTCAGGAGGTTCAGGCATTTATTACTGACCATCCATAAATTGTCCGTGAACAAGCAAAAGCTTTTCCTTCTCGAGAGCCTGAACAACTGGAAAGGTAATTTAGAACAAGTAGACGACATACTCGTGGTAGGGATTAATCCCAAGGGCTTCTTGAGCGAGAAGGAATATTGAATAAATAATGACAAGTAAAATGAGCGAAAAAGTACCTATCTTATTGTTTCTTTGTTAATTGCCTCTCCATTTTCTTGAGCAATACTTCAATTTGAAAAGGTTTGCTAATATAATCGTCCATGCCAGCAGCTAAACATTTTTCTTTATCACCAAGCAAGGCATATGCCGTGATGGCGATGATCGGGGTATGCGTGTTGGTACTGGATTCTACTTCCCGTATTTTTTTCGTGGCCACGATACCATTCATGATGGGCATCTGGATGTCCATGAGGATAAGGTCATACTTTGATGAACCAAACATGTCAAGTGCCTCTTTTCCATTGTTGGCGATATCAATATTTTTAACTTTCTTTTTGAGGCTGAGGATGACTATTTTTTGGTTTATCAAGTTATCTTCGACCAGCAAGATATTGGCATCTTCCAGGTCCATGGTGCCTGCTTGTTCATCTGTTTTTTTAATTACAGGGGTGGGTTTCTCTTCTTCCGTGGCTTTCACGAACTCGAAATCAAAAGAGAACTCCGTGGTGTCACTGCTTGTTAAAATGGTTAAATGATTTCCGTTCGTTTCGATTAGCCTGTTGGCGATCGTGAGGTCAAGGATTTTAATCAGTTCGCCTGGTTCTTTTTCCTTTATGTTTTTTGAACTGGTCAAGTGTTTTTCTGATTTGTATTTTCAGTGGTTTGTCGCTGGTTACCCTAAAACCGGTAAGCACGTGGTTATTTTTCTCTTCCTTTGATTGTACTTCAATTTTTATGTTTAAAGCCCCCTCGGTTTTGTTTTTAATGATATTTTCAATTAGGTTTAAAAAGATTTGCTTGATTTTTATTGGGTTGCCTTTTAACCGGTTTTTAATAGCAGGGGGTATATCGAGTTGGAAATGAACATTTATGTCTGATTGCCTCGTGAAAAGGTTTAGCGTGCTATCAAGGGTTGATTCAAGATCGAATTCGATATTGTAATCCGTGCTTTCGATGATTTCTATATTTGAAAGCTCGGAGATGTTATTAATCGCGTTGGCCAAATTGTTTGCCGAGGCCTGGATAGTTTCAATAAGGTCTTTTTGCTTTTTTTCCAGCGCTGAATCATATAGCAGGTTTGTGACTACCATGATATTGTTAAGCAAAGTACGTATCTGATGGGATAATTTTGATAAAAACTCGTCTTTTTGTTGAGCGTTTTTCTTCCCTTCAACAATTTCAGATTTCAGGAAAAGAATTCGTTGATTTTTAAAATACTCGTAGGCATATAATATCAAATGCACCGCGGCAATGGATGCAGCAAGAATAATAATAAAGGATGGGTTATAAGCTTTTCCGATTGACAAAAAAGGAAAAACAATTAACGTGATTATAGAAATAGTTAAGAAAATCAAGGAGGCAAAATTACCAACGCAGCTTCCAAATATCATGAAAGAACTTAATGGAAAAGCAAGATACCATATTGCAACGCTCTCGTATGTTCCGTCAAGGATTAGAAAAAGTAAAAGAAGACCCAGCACGCTAATAAAAACATACTTGGCGAGTTTGGCCGCCCTTGGGACAATAAGAAGGTTTAAAGAACTGATTGTAAAAACCAGCCCCATGACTAGGGAAATATAATATTGCCCGGAAAATAAACTGACGATCCCAATGAATAATGTAAAAATGATTGTTATAATATCGAAGATAAACAATAAGGTGATTTGGCTAACATCTTCGTTTTTAGCGTACTTTGTTTCAATCTGGTTAAAAAACCTTGATAGTATGTTTTGAAATTTTGGCATAAAAATTGGTTAAACTTTCACTTTGTTCAATGCTAAATATATAAAAAAAATGGTAATTTAACCCAGGCAATGTACAAATTAAATACGAATTATTTTATTTTCATTGAAAAACAATAGATTGAAAAAACATCAATTGTTTTTTTTATCTTTGAAATATTGGGTACACGATGCCTAATGCTTAATTTTTACGGTCATTCTTATTAATAATCATTAAATTTAACCAACATGAAAAAAGTATGCGCGTTTTTAATTGTACTTGGTATCCTTGATGGCCTGTACGCCAAGGATGATTTGCCAACCCCTGAAGACCTGGAGGCCTTTTTGAATTCCAAGACATTGGTTGTTTTAGAAGATAACCCCATGTCAGGGTATAATTTTTATATTAAAGAAGTAATACAAAGCAATTGGACCATTACTGACTATGAGTTTATCTCCTTCGATGAGTTTAAAGAGAAATACAATGATCCGTCATATTCTTTTTTACTCTTGAACCAATTGAAGTTTGAAGGCGACAGGACAAAGCCTTCATACAATTTTATTAGCGTGTGGATGGGAAAAGAAGGCGTGATACTTTACAAGGATTTGCCCGAGATATGCGCCGTCCCCTTGTCATACCAAAAAGTGGACGAGGATAGCTATATTTATAAACTTGGCACCTTGGTAAGGTTTATCCAAAGCCATATTCAGCTTATACATTCCGATCCTGGCTTAATTAAAGGAAATATCTTCAAACATTACAATAAAAACATGGGCGATGTACATGAAAAAACCCTGTACGTGTTAAAGGATGAATTGGCCAACGAGGTGAACACCTTGTCCAAAATTAAAAAAGTATACCCGTATGAAGTAAAAATTGTTGATAAGAAAGAAGTACAGGATGCAATTGAACGAAAAGACGAGAATAT
>CAZKIR010000467.1:0-3390 GCA_964552835.1 uncultured Bacteroidales bacterium | reverse complement strand
CATGAACATGCATATGATAAAATATTTACCGGAGAATGGGATGAATGTTGGTTTGTATTCGATGAGGATGATGACTGCCATCGCTGGGAAAGGGTTGAGTTTTATGAACCTTTAAATTTATTTAAAATTGGGGTTGGTAATGGAGGCCTGGATAATAATCCACAGGCTGATGCAACTGGTGATCGTGGTGAATGGGATATGGACTTTTCCGGCGAGGGGAATCTGTACATCAGTCCCCTTGATGGTAAAATACACCTGTATGGTGCAGAATGGGGCGCATGGAGAATAGACCAACATGCGGAATATTACCAGGGATGGCAAGGATTAAGGGGAAATGCCAATTTTCCCAATGATCCAAATATCAGACAACCAGAAATATTTCCGACTATCAAGTATTCCGACACAAATGATAATGGATTTTTCGATACGTTTGAATACGATCTTGATGGTGATACAATATTTGAAATAAAACTAAATGCAACAGATTTGAATATAAATGAAGAGTCAAAAGTCTATGTTACTTCTCAGATGAAATATAGCGATTATAGGAAACTATATAAAAAATCGGCTGAAACAACATGGGCCAGAGCACAAAAAGCATTGAATGCTGCAAGCGAACACAATCTGTCAACCAATTGGTATGCATTATTCCTCCAACCAAAAAGTTTGAGAGAAAAATATCATAACGGATACTGGCTAAATCTATATATCTATATGGACTTTAGAAATATTGCCTTATCTAAAAACGACTTTGAATTAGTAAAAAAGATTGATAAAGCTTATTTGACAGGCAATTGGGATTTTTAAGGAATAAAAAAGCAACCCCAAAAGGTTCGTACCATTGATGGTTTCAAAAATAGGGAACATAAACCACGATCATAAAATCAACCCAGTAGCCTCGCAGTTTTGAATTTTAACAATTGAAAACCGATGAGTTGTTACCTTAATATCGTGAAGTTTTGTAATTGAAAGTACTCATCGTGTAACTTATACTACACGTAAATAAAGTATTTCGTTTTAAACACCAAATACTCATATTTCTGGCACGTATCATTCCACTTTAATAATAATTCTCCGGTAATCGAAAAGAGATGTAGATGTATTAATATCCTTTACCTCAAGAATAACATGAATTGTTTCACCAGAAGCCTCATCTGGTATTATGCACGATGCAATACTTTTGTTGGCGTTTCTGATAACCCCATCTCCCGAGTATGTCCCTGCTTCTTTGTATATCCACCAACTAAAATCCAACTCATCTCCATCCGGGTCTTTAGAAGCTTTTGCATCAAGAGTGATCGTTTCCCCGGGTGAGGCTTTAAGGAAATGAATCTTTTTATCCTGGTTACCATTAAAAGCGGCAACCGGGTTATGATTGGCATTATCATAATCCTTCGTACACCAATGCATGCGGCATTTGAAGTTGTTAAACATGGCACGTCGCCAACGCCACACCGGGGCATAAATATTGTGATAGGTCGAATCTGTTTTCGGGTCTGTCCATTTATCTGCCGCTTCAGTGTAAAGATAAAAATCATCATAGCTTTTCTCGCTCTCTTTTACACTCTGATGCCTCGACCAGACATTTTTCATTTTTTCCCTTGAAAACCTTCCGCTCCAGCCACCCCAGTGAGGTTTCATTCTATCCGATAGCCCTTTATGGATTAGTCCCAGCCAGGGAATTGTTCCACCTCCTTCAAGATAGGCTAAATAGCCATCCTTATGATGACGGAGTGGATATCGTTGGCCTAAAAAATTGCCTTTATACTCAAGCAACCATTGGTGTTGTCCCATACCTGAATACTCGTAAGGCTCCCAGGCATAGGGACCAAGATTTATGCCATCGTCCTCCCAACCTTTCTTGGAATCGAACCCGGGACCTCCATAACAATACGTCTGATAATTACTTCTAATCCAATGCATGGCTGGGTAACGGGCACAAATCCATGCCCCGGCATCATCCTGGGCGCCATTTTCAAAGACTGTGATTTTTTTTATTATTTTGTCAAGTTTTTCTTTCCCATACCTGTCTTCATAATCAACCAGTGCCTGGGCAAGGGTATTAGAACCGGCATTAACAATAATGTTTAATGGTCTTTTGTCGTCCTTATTAAAGCAATCTATTAACAGGTCTGAACCCGGGGAACTTTTATCTGGTCCGACAGCATCGATGCCATACCCGGTTTGCCCGTTTGCAACAATTGACCGCAGGTATTCGGGAGAAGGCCAACCGCTTGCGTGCAGTTTTAAATTGTTAACAACCCTCTCATACCCATTTATTATATTCATGAACAATTCGGGATGTAAAACTTGCTTATATGGATCAGGTGAAGACGGATTTAAATATTTACCCGTCACTGCAATAAGTCCTTCTAAATCTATTTCATTGGCATATAAAAATAGATGCACAATTTGTTGTTCTTCGTCAGGTTCATTGCCCATATCGGCCAAAATAACCATACGAGGGTTTTCGATCGGGGTATTACACGAAGAAGATGAAATATAAATAAATAAAAATGTTAAAATAATAGCAAATGTTTTCATGGTTTTAAGAATTAAGTACTCATTATTATGTGCTGACCACAAAATACCCATTGCAACTTTTTGATTGGGTATTGCATTTACCCTGCGGCAACTCTTTTCTACATCAATAAATTTTACAGGATCAAGCCGGTTAAATATCTCTACCTCAACAGGACCTGAAATATGCTCAAAATAACCCGGATCGGTAAGGGTATGATGCTTATCAGTAGATTTATCCTGCCTGACGTCAAAGGAACCTGCAATATGATTCCCATAAGGTGAAGAATAAGAGACATCCACAGGCCAGATATCGTCATTAAGTTTAAGCTTAAGCTCTTCAATGTATTTTACACCCAGGCAGGAAATGACACCCGGCAATGCCGCCTCATCTGGATATCCAAGCCAGGTTACATTCTTATCTACTGGTTTCTTTCTACTGTTAAATAAAACCCTTCTTTGTTATCCATAAGCTAAATTTAAATTCATGGGCACTTTGAATATTTACCCCAATCTGGAAACACAAAAATACTTTCTGAATGTTACCAGAATAAGAAGTTATGTTACTGTTTTAGTAAACAGTAAACTGCTTTTTCTGCAAATCTTTATCCCGGGATGAATTTCCGACCATTATCTCAAAATCACCTGGTTCAACTATCAATTTCATCTTCCTGTCATAAAAAGCCAGGTTTTCAGGAGTAATAATCAGCTCAACCTTTACGGTTTCACCAGGTTTAAGAAAAACTCTTTTGAAATCTTTCAATTGCTTCATGGGACGGGTTACAGAACTTACTAAATCCCTTATGTATAACTGAATAACCTCTGCACCCTCGAATTTTCCGGTATTGGTAACATTTACTGATATGTGAA
>CAZKIR010000466.1:0-3398 GCA_964552835.1 uncultured Bacteroidales bacterium | reverse complement strand
AAAAATGAGCAACTATATTGCATCAATCAAAAAAAGCAACATTTAAACAATATTTAAACAACATTTACAACTTATATTTAAACAGTGTTTTGTATAATATAAATAGTTAAACCACTAAAATAAGGGTAGTACCAAAAATAAAAACATCATGTACAGGATAGGAATTGATCTTGGGGGCACGAAAATAGAAGGTATTTTACTGGACGGCAATCTTCATGAGGTTAATCGGTTACGTATGGCTACCCAACAAGAGCAAGGGTATGAGAGGGTAAAGGAAACCATTCTTGATATTACCAGGATACTCGCGGAGGAGATAGCTGGTAAGGGATTTACTTTCGGGATAGGTACCCCTGGGTTTACCGGAGAGGATGGGAAAATCCGTAATTCCAGCCTACAATGTATCAACGGTAAGGCCCTTGTAAATGACTTGGAAAATGAATTAGGTAAAACGGTATATACAGATAATGATGCCAATTGTTTTGCCCTTTCCGAAGCTATCATGGGCGCTGGAAAAGGCGAAGAAATGGTTTTCGGGGTAATACTCGGTACAGGTTGTGGTGGCGGATTGGTAGTGGACGGGAAAGTATGGAAAGGGCCACGCTTCCTGGGCGGTGAAATAGGCCATACTATCCTGCACCCCGGCGGTGCGCCTTGTTTTTGCGGGAAATGCGGGTGCGTGGAGCGCTATGTTTCCGGTACCGGGGTAGAAGAGCGGCACCAGCAAAGGTTTGGCGAGCATAAGGCTTTGCCTGATATCGTGGCAGCATACAGGAATGGCGATCAGCAAGCAAAAGAAACGATGGAGGCTTTTTTTGAGGATTTTGGGATAGCCATGGCCAATTTGATGAACATGATCGATCCATGCAAAATCGTGTTGGGAGGTGGGGTTTCTAATATAGACGAGCTTTATACCATCGGGGCAGAACGGGTTAAAAAACATGTGTTTGGCCAAGTGGTCGAAATTCCTATCGTGAAAAACGAAAATGGCGATTCTGCTGGTGTTTATGGTGCGGCCTTGTTGGGCCAGGCCTGATTTTTTAAAAAATGTAGATATAACAAAACCTGAAAAATAAATGACATACCAGGAACAGATACGGGAAGAGTTTAACTCGTCGAAAGGGGTTTTGGAAGGCTTCATGATAAATGAAAATTTTCAAAAGATAGAGGAGGCCGCGGACACCATCGTGCATTCCATCCAGCAGGGCGGTAAAGTTATCTCTTGTGGTAACGGGGGATCCATGTGCGATGCCATGCATTTCGCGGAAGAATTGACCGGGCGATACCGTGAAAACCGGGAAGCCCTCCCGGCAGTGGCTATTTCTGATAGCGGGTACTTGTCATGCGTTGGCAATGATTTTGGATATGGAAAGACGTTTTCACGTTTCGTGGCTGCATTGGGTCAATCCAAAGATATTTTACTGGCCATTAGTTCATCTGGAAATTCAAAAAATGTACTGGAAGCATGCCAGGAAGCGGCCCGGAAAGGAATGAAGGTTATTTCGCTCACGGGCAAAGGGGGAGGGGCATTGAAAAATTTGCCGGGGATCAATATTGATGTTGAATATCATGGTTACGCGGATCGGATACAAGAAATCCATATAAAAATTATCCATGTACTTATCCTGCTCATTGAACAAAAAATGAATTTTTGCTTGAAATAAAGCGGGTTAAGGTCATAGATTAAATATTATTCATCATGAAAAGTAATATTGCATGCCTTATCGGAATTAGCCTATTTTTCCTGTTTAGTCCATTGATTGCCAAGCGTTATATTGAATTTGGCCGCATCGATCATAAGGAACTCAATAATTTAGCCGTTCATTCAATGGCCCGCGGAAAATACGGGTTCTTGTGGATTGGTACGGAAGATGGACTTTTCCGCTACGACGGGTACCGGTTAAAAATTTTTCGGCACGATCCCTTAGATAGTACTAGCCTTTCTGCATCATTCGTGAAAAAAGTATATGTTGACACCAGGGGAAACTTGTGGATAGGCACCTATGGTGGGGGCTTGAACAAGTATAATTACACGAGTGCCTCGTTCGAGAAATTTCCATGTAACATGTTAATGGACGATGAAAAAGGGATAGAGATTAATGATATCGTTGAAGACAGGCAATATAATTTATGGATAGCAGTCAGGCGAAAAGGCTTGGCGAGGTTCGTGCCCGGGGAAGGCCATTTTTTTATTTTTTCTGCTAGCGAACAGGATAATGGTTTAGAAAACAATGATGTGGACGAGCTTTTTATAGATGAAAACCAAAACCTTTGGTTAGGGAATTGGTTTGGCGGGGCATACTTGTTAAATTTAAAAGACAGTTCTTCTTGTTTTCCTGAAACTGCCCGGTTCAAGCAAGTATTAAACCGCGATACCGGGACTGGTGAAAAAGGGGTAAGTGCTATCAGTTTTTATTATGATCATCTGGGCAGTATGTGGGTAGGTACCCACCAGGGAGGCTTGGCCAGGCTTTTAGACGAGGATGAAATTTCTTTTTTTACCAATGAAAGCCAGGATATGAAATTGCCTAGCAACAATGTTTATTCCATTGTTGGGGGCTACGCTGGTGACTTGATCCTGGCCACGCAAGAAGGCCTGGTTTTTTTTAACCTGGAAACCAAGAACACGGAAGTATACAAATCGTTATTGGGCAAACCCTCTAGCTTGAACCATTCCAAAGTGCTCTCCTTGTACAAGGATGATCAAGGTATTTTGTGGATAGGCACTTTAAAAGGGGTTAACAAGTATTACCCCGAGAAAATCGAAAATTATAGGATAGATAACGAGGTGGTCGCGAACAATAACGTGATTTCATTTACTGGCGGCCCATCAGGAAACATGTATATCGGGACATGGGGTAGTGGTGCTTATTGTTTTAATACATCGAAAAATACCATATTGCCATTTGTTAATAGTGAAACAGCAGGGCGTGCGATCCCCGACGAGCGGGTCTGGAGCCTGATGGAACACGGGGGCAAGTTATGGATAGGCACATTTGAAGAAGGGTTGTTTGTATACGATTTCGAACAGGAAAGTGTTTATAATATTCCCTTGCAACAAGACCAAAGTAAGGTGCGTAGGATACAGTCTATTTTTCCGTTAGATTCTCAAAATATTTTGATTGGAACGTGGTCGGGGCTATTTTGCCATGATATAGAACGAGCTTTGAGCCGTCCGCTTTATTTATTACAAGCAGAAAATGGTTTGCCGGCCTTGCAAGTCACTTCCATCGTCATTGGCCGGAGAATGGTGTTCGTTGGTACCAGGGGTTCAGGTCTCGTAACCTTTGATAAAAACCTGATAAAAAAGGTTAAAGAAATTCCCGCCACGGTTTATGATGCTTCTGGAACAGAAGGCCTGAACAAGAATTTTATCAATGTGATGCACCTCGACAAGAAGA
>CAZKIR010000465.1:0-3403 GCA_964552835.1 uncultured Bacteroidales bacterium | reverse complement strand
GATCATTATCATATCGGCGTAAACCACGTGGGAAGGGGCGAGGTTGAAAAGGGGCTTGATTTTTATAACCAGGCATTAGAACTGGCCAAGGTGGCCGATGATGATAAGGCCCTGGCTATTTTTACCAACAATATCGCCTTGGAATACATGGATCAAGGCCAAACAGAAAAAGCCCGGGATTTTCTTCTCCAATCCTTGTCACTTACTGAAAAGTCTGGACAGCTAGAGGACAACTTGCCGCGGGCAAGGAATTTGGCCCACGTGTACGCGCGGTTAGGTGATGAAAAACAACATTATCATTACCTGAACCAAGTTTTGGAACAATCTAAAGAATTAAATAATAAAGCGGTACAGGCCGAGGCAAACTACGAGCTGGGCCAGTACCATTCGGCAAAAGAAGAAACTGAAACGGCTATAGGATATTTCGGGGAAGCGGTTAGACTAGGGCAGCAGTCTATTTTGGAAGGTCGCCTGGCAGCATATTATAATGATTTGGCCGTGAGCTTCGGGGACAAGCAAGAATACCAGGAAGCTATCCGCCAGTTGGAGCTAGGGCTTCCATTGGCAAGAAAAGGCCATTTTCATGATTTGGTATCGCTCATGTATTCAAATCTAGGCTTTTATCACGAGCAACTCGGCATGATCGAAAAAGCCATCGAGTATTATGGCTTGGACCTGCATTTGTTGCTGGCCGGTGGTGATGAAAAAGCCATCGGGGAAGCCTATAACAAATTGGGCATGGCGGAGCTTGACCGTGAGAATTACGGCCAGGCAGAAAAGCATTTTTTGAACGGGATAGATTGGGCCATGAAAGGCATGGACAAAAAAAGCCTGGTGAAGAGTACCATGAACCTGGGGATATTGCATGACAGGCAATTTCATTTTGAAGAAGCCCTGGAAAGGTTTAATAAAGCCCTGGGCATGGCTCATGAAATAAAGGAGCCCCAGCTCACCGCTTGGTTATTCTTCCATATAGGGCGGGTATATTATCACCAGGGCAAGTACCCCGAGGCTTTGGAAAAATTAACCGAAGCCGGGAAAATCGTGACAGTTCAACAAATGGAAAATACCTTCCCGGAACTTTTTGAATTGATAGAAGAGGTGAAAAGGATGTTGGGGGAGTAGGTAAGGTTTTTTTTTCTTGAAAGCTTGAGTTTTTTAAACCTTAAACATTCAACGAAAATTGTTTTCCCCCATTCGGTATACCCAGGAGGATAAAAGTGATGCCCCCTATTTATAACCATTCTAAATTAACCATAGCTATTGACTTTCTAAATGTCCCTTGTTATCTTGCATTTTATAAATTTTTAACCCTAAAACTATTTTATCATGAAAAATCAAAAAAAAGTTTTCAAAAAAAGTTTTCAAGTACTAATTTTTCTTGGAATTAGCCAATTTTTTGCAGTTTTTCCTGCCCAAGGGCAAATAAAAATGAAAAGCAACGGGAATATCGGGTTGAACACGACTAATCCAGGGGCAGAGATAGAGCTGAATATTTCGGGGCTAAATGACGACCTTTGGATCAGGACAAGGCAAAAAACAAACCACCCGTATGGGACAAGCTGGACAACCAGATTCTGGAAAACCGGCCTTTACAAAGCCTTTGAAGACTAGCACGGCTACGTGGAGTATTATTTTCCTACCTTGTACCCGTACAATTATTATGGTGGTCTAGGCCTCAGCAACCATAGATGGGATCAAATTTATGTTAGTAACCTTAATTATATCAATTTAGATCAAGGTTCTGATATAAAAATTAAAGAAAATATTCGAAACATGGACTTGGCTTTAGACAAAATCCTTAAGCTAAATCCAATTACATTTAATTACAAACAGAGCTTTTACTATTCTGACAGCATCCCGGAAGAAATAAAGAAAATAAAAGACAAAAAACGTAAAAATCGCTACGGGTTCTCGGCACAAGCAGTAGAAAAAGTGTTACCAGAAGTGGTAGGCTATAATCATGACGGAGGTTTCATGACATTAAACTATATCGAAATTATCCCAATCTTGACAAAAGCCATACAAGAACAACACGAGCTTATCCTAGATTTGCAATCCAAGGTAGAAAATGGCCATAAAAAAATTTTGAAAAGCACCCGTGCAATGACAAGCACGCCTGAACCAGAGAATGATAAGCCATCCCTCGTGCAAAACCAACCCAACCCCTTCACCGAGAATACCCGGATAGAATATTACCTGCCACCGGAAACCAACCAGGCTAACTTGTACATTTACAACATGCAGGGCAAGCAAATAGACTCCCACGCCCTTTCATCCCGCGGGCACGGGCATCTTACCATCCAAGGCCATAGCCTGCCGGCCGGCATGTACCTGTACGCCCTGGTGGCCGATGGAAAGGAAGTGGGGACAAAAAGGATGATGTTGACGGAGTAAACTATACCTAAAAAATATTTAAGATCATGAAAAAATTATTTTTTATCCTTGCTATCCTGGCCTATATCAGCCTTATGTTCAATATACCCGCGCAAGAATATAAACCCGTGGTGAAAGAAGACACATCCATCTGGTATTTTGCCCATAAACAACTCGCCGGGAATTTTATAGATACCCTTTGGGCTAAAGAGAAAAAAAATGACTGGGTAAGTTTATATTACCATGGAATTTTTAATAATGAGGAAATTCCTTACTTAGGTAAAGCTAAAGAATCCTCTTCGCATGAAAAAATTTGGTATATTCCACCTGAAGGGACAGATAGCGTGCTAGTATTTGATATAGGCCTTGTTAAAGGCGATACATTCATGTTTAACGGTTATCCTGGAATAGTAGATTCAACCTATTATAAAAATACCAGGCGTTACGTTGAGTTTAATTTATCTACCGATTGGGGCGATAAAATAAAGTTTATTGAAGGGGTTGGCCCAAATGTAAGCTTTATATATTTTTGGGAATATAACTATCGTTTTTTAACTCCCTATATCGTTTGTAAATATCATGATAACACACTTGTCTATAATGTAGACAATCCATATTATTTCACGGGTTGTAAACTTAACAACACGGGCATTCCCCATAAAAAATGTAATCAGACTATTCAACTATTCCCAAACCCTTTTCATAACTTTCTTACAATTCGCGGGGCAATGGAGTACAAGATTATCCTTAACATTCTTGATTTACAAGGCAAGCTGATATTTCAGACATTGCTTGAAGGCAAGGAAAAGATGATAAATATGGCCATGTTAGAGAAGGGGTTTTATATTGCCAAGATTATCAATATAACCAATAATGAATCATACCATCTAAAAATAGTAAAAAGATGAAGAAAATAATATTTACCCTATCTATCATTTGTTTTGCATTTCAGTCTATAGCAAAATGTAAAGATTGCATGTACTATGGACTCCCCGAAAAATAACATCCGTTAATTAAGCATATATGT
>CAZKIR010000464.1:0-3408 GCA_964552835.1 uncultured Bacteroidales bacterium | reverse complement strand
GAGGATTTGGCACAATTGATCTTCGACTTGAAAAACGTGAACCCGAAAGCCCACGTGAGCGTGAAACTGGTAAGCGAGAACGGCGTGGGCACGGTAGCGGCCGGCGTGGCCAAGGGCGGAGCCGACGTGATCGTGATTGCCGGGGCCGAAGGGGGCACCGGGGCCAGTCCAACCTCCTCGATAAAGCACGCGGGCCTTCCCATGGAAATGGGCGTGGCCGAAACGCAACAAACCCTGGTCATCAATAACCTGAGAGAAAAAATCCGCTTACAAACCGATGGCCAGTTAAAAACCGGCCGTGACGTGATAATGGCCGGTTTGCTTGGCGCGGAAGAATTTGGTTTTTCTACCTCTGCCCTGGTAACCCTGGGGTGTATCCTGATGCGGAAGTGCCACCTGAATACCTGCCCGGTGGGCATTGCCACGCAAGACGAACACCTGCGAGAGAAATTTTATGGCAGGGCCGACCACGTGGTAAACTTTTTTACCTTCGTGGCAGAAGAAATAAGGGAATACCTGGCATTGCTAGGGTACAGGAAATTTGATGACATCATTGGCCGGACAGACTTACTGGAAAGCCGTGAAGACTTCGATCATTGGAAGCTGAAAAAAGTGGACCTAAAAGACCTGATACACATGCCAGAAGAATCCAAAATATACAAGCGCTATTATGCCGTGGCACAGGTATCCAAAACGGACGACGTGCTGGACAGGGACCTTATTAAAGAGGCTGAAAAAGCACTGGTACACAAGGAACCCGTGATAATTGAAAAAATGGTAAAAAACACGGACCGCACCGTGGGCGCCATGCTCTCGGGTGAAATCGCCATGCGCCACGGGGAAGAAGGTTTGCCAGACGACACGGTGCAATGCACTTTCCGTGGAAGCGCGGGGCAAAGTTTTGGCGCATTCCTTGCCAGTGGGGCAACATTCCGTCTGGAAGGCGATTCAAACGATTACCTCGGCAAGGGATTATCAGGCGGGAAAATTATCGTGGTACCAGGTAAAGGCTCAACTTTCAAACCGGAAGAAAACATTATTATCGGGAACACCGTGTTATACGGTGCCACCCGTGGCGAAGTGTACGTGAAAGGAATTGCCGGTGAACGTTTTGCCGTGCGGAACAGCGGTGCCACCACGGTAATTGAAGGCGTGGGAGATCATGGATGCGAGTACATGACCGGGGGCCGCGTAGTAGTCCTGGGCGAAACAGGACGGAACTTCGCGGCCGGGATGAGCGGAGGTATTGCTTACGTGCTGGACAGAAAAGGTAATTTTGATTATTTCTGCAACATGGGCATGGTAGAACTCTCGCTCGTGGAAGACATGCAAGACGCGAAAGAATTAAAAAAATACATTCAAAACCACTATAATTACACGAACAGCAGGGTTGCAAAAAACATCCTGAAAAACTGGGAAGAATCCTTGCCCAGGTTTATTAAGGTAACCCCGTTCGAGTACAAGAAAATATTAGAAGAGGAAAAACTAAAACACTTGAACAAGAAAATTGAAGAATACGGGCCAAGCCACGAGTAAAAGCGGAGGTTGTGATTTCCCTCCTACGCTAAAGCTTCGGAGGACGAGGAAAGGCGGAGGTTGTGATTTCCCTCCTACGCTAAAGCTTCGGAGGACAAGGAAGGATAAGCTATCCCATGCCAACGCCACGAAACTTGCAAATACCCGGCCCTCAACATTAAACACGTATATCCCCCGAAAGTTTTCCGTAGGGGGACAACATTCAACATTAATAATCTAATAGATATGGGAGACCCAAAAGGATTTTTGAAAGTAAAACGGAAAAACGCGGGCTACCGTCGCGTGGAAGAAAGAATATACGATTACAGCGAAGTAGAACAGGTATTAAACACGGAAGACAGGATTTTACAAGCTTCCCGTTGCATGGATTGCGGCATTCCCTTTTGCCACTGGGGCTGCCCGGTACACAGCAAGATACCCGAGTGGCAAGATGCCATGTTCCGGGGCGATTGGAAAGAAGCCAATGATATATTGCACTCTACCAACGATTTCCCGGAATTTACTGGTAGGGTTTGCCCGGCCCCTTGTGAAAAATCATGCGTGGTCGCGATCAACGACGAGGCCGTGACCATCCGCGAAAACGAGGCAGCAACAGTGGAGCGGGCATTTGCCGATGGCTTGATAAAACCCCGCCCCCCCAAATACCGCACGGGCAAAAAAGTTGCCGTGATCGGTTCCGGCCCCGCGGGACTGTCAGTGGCCGCCCGCCTGAACCGGGCCGGCCATACCGTGGTAGTGTACGAGAAAGACGATGCCATAGGGGGTTTATTGCGTTATGGTATACCCGATTTTAAACTAAACAAGAAAGTGATCGACCGCCGGCTGAAAATCATGGAAGCAGAGGGGATCAAGTTCAAGGTGAATACCCACGTGGGGCATGACGTGACCGGGGAAGAGCTGCTGAAAGAAAACAATGCCGTGGCCCTGTGCATTGGCGCCATGAAAGCCCGCGACCTGCCAGTGGAAGGCCGTGACATGAAAGGCGTGCATTTCGCCATGGAATACCTGGCCCAACAAAACAAAGTGGTTTCGGGGCAAACGATCCCGGAGAACGAGAAAATTTCGGCAAAAGGCAAGCATGTCGTGGTCATAGGCGGTGGCGACACGAACCTCGCGGCCATCGACCAACCGACAAAAGGCCCAAAGCGTTACCCAAATTGAAATATTGCCCAAACCACCGGCAGAAAGACCTGCCGAAAACCCATGGCCTTACTGGCCCAACACCTTGCGCACCTCATCCTCGCACCAGGAAGGGTGCGAGAGAAAATGGAGCCTCTCGACCAGGCGTTTCATGGGCGAAAACGGGAAAGTAAAGGAAATGGAAATCGTGGAAGTAAAATGGGAAAAAAGCGAGGATGGCCGGATGAACCTGGCAGAAGTGCCCGGTACGGAACAAACCATCCCGGCCGACCTGGTATTGCTGTCCATGGGTTTCGTGCACCCGGTGCATGAAGGTTTGGTGGAAGAGTTAAAACTAGAAAAAAACAAGCGGGGCAATATTAAAGTTAGGGACAATAGCCAATCTGCCTCCAACCAGAAAGTATTTGCTGCCGGTGATGCCGTTTCAGGGGCCAGCCTGGTGGTACGGGCCATTTTCAACGCACGTGAAACGGCAAGGCATATCCACGAGTACCTGGTGCCGGTGTAAGGGCTAAACGAGGATTGTAATTTAAAATACCTAAAATCAAAAGTGGCATCAGACATTTTGTTATATAGATTTTGATTCTTGGTGTCTTTGAGCCTTGGTGGCATATTAAAAACACTGGTACTACCCTTATTTTAGTGGTTAAACTTTACAGTTAAATATTTATATTATGCAAAACACTGTTTAAATATAGTTGTAAATGTGGTTGAAATATTGTTTAAATGTTG
>CAZKIR010000463.1:0-3408 GCA_964552835.1 uncultured Bacteroidales bacterium | reverse complement strand
GGTGTGGTTTTCCTGGCTGCCGGGGGTTTGCCGAAGCATTGGTAAAATCTGACAATTGGGAAGATTTATATTGTCCTGTAGGGGGCAACGAAACCATGGAAAAAATAGCCCATATCCTGGGGCGGGAAGTAGAAGCAAAAGACCCGGAAGTAGCCGTGGTACGGTGCAACGGCACCCCCCGGCACCGGCCAAAAACCAATGAATACGACGGGGCGCCCACTTGCATTATCGCCCATACACTATACGTGGGAGACACGGGTTGTGCCTATGGCTGCCTGGGCTTTGGCGACTGCGTGGAAGCTTGTAACTTTGATGCCATTCATATGAACCTGAAAACAAGGATACCCGAGGTGGCAGATGACAACTGCACGGCCTGCAACGCTTGCGTGGAAGCTTGCCCAAGGGACATTATCGAGCTACGAAAGAAAAATAAAAAAGACCGAAAAATTTTCGTCTCTTGTATCAACCAGGACAAAGGGGCTATTTCACGGAAAGTGTGCGAGGTATCTTGCATTGGCTGTGGTAAATGCGTGAAAGCTTGCCCTTATGACGCCATTAGCCTGGAAAATAACCTGGCGTATATCGATCCATACAAGTGCAGGCTATGCCGGAAGTGTGTGCCGGAATGCCCCACGAACGCTATATTGGAAATTAATTTTCCGCCCAGGAAAGAAAAACAACAAGATTCAGCATAAACCAACGGGAGGTAAAAAAACGTGTTAAAAACATTTAAAAGAGGAGGGGTACACCCCCCAGAAAATAAATTCTCGGCCGGTAAGCCTATCCGGGAACTTCCCCTTCCCGGGCAAGTTAGCATCCCTATCTCGCAACACATCGGGTCGCCGGCAAAGCCCAAGGTAAAAAAAGGCGACCAGGTAAAAACAGGCCAGGTTATCGCTACCCACGAGGGTTTTGTTTCTACTAACATCCACGCTACCGTTTCAGGGACCGTGAAAAAAATTGACAAGACTATCGATAGCAGTGGGTTTCGTAGAGACGCTGTCATTATTGACGCGGACGATGACCAATGGGTTGACGGGGTAGATTTGTCCAACGATATCGTGAAAGAAATAAAATCCTCACCGGAAGAAATTATTAAAAAAGTTTTGGAAGCCGGTATCGTGGGGTTGGGCGGCGCCACCTTTCCCTCGCACGTGAAATTGTCCGTGCCCAAGAACAAGAAAGCCAAGTACCTGATCCTTAACGGCGTGGAATGCGAGCCCTACCTAACCGCTGATCATCGCCTCATGCTAGAACGTGGGGAAGAAATATTAATCGGTGCGAAAATCATGCAAAAAGCCCTTGGCGCGGAAAAAATACTCGTGGGCATCGAAAACAACAAGCCGGACGCGGTCGACCACCTTAGCGAGCTGGCCAGGGAATATGACGACATGGAAGTACATGCCTTACAGGTTAAATACCCACAAGGGGGCGAAAAACAACTAGTAAAAGCATTGATTGACAAGGAAGTGCCACCAGGCGGACTGCCAATTGACGTGGGCGTGGTGGCATTTAACGTGGGCAGCGTGTTGGCCACTTACGAAGCCGTTCAAAAAAACAAACCCCTGGTGCAAAGAGTGGTAACGGTAACCGGTAAAGATCTGCAATACCCGGCCAACTATTGGGTGCGCATCGGGACTTCGGTTTCCTATTTAATCGAGGCCTCGGGCGGTTTACCGGAAAAAGTGGGCAAGGTAGTGAACGGGGGGCCTATGATGGGCAAAGCCCTTGTTTCGCTTGAAACCCCTATCGTGAAGGGCAGCTCGGGCATTGTCCTGTTTCCTGAAGATGAGTCCAGGAGAGAAGGTATAATGCCTTGCATTCGTTGCGGGAAATGCATATCAGTGTGCCCGATGGGCTTGGAACCTTACCTTTTGATGGACATCACCGAGAGAGGCTATCATGAAAAACTCGAGGGACGTAGGGTACTGGATTGCATGGAATGTGGATCATGTTCGTATATTTGCCCTTCAAACCGTCCATTACTGGATTACGTGCGCCTGGGCAAGTCGGAAACCATCAAGTTAAAAAAGAAAAATAATTCTTGAATATTCTGAAAATAAACCTGAAACATGAACAAATTATTAAAAGTATCGCCCTCGCCGCATGTCCATAGCAACGAATCGGTACCCAACTTGATGTTTGGGGTGGTCCTGGCCTTGTTGCCGGCCTTTGCCGTTTCGGTATACTATTTTGGTTGGGGCGCCATACTGGTCACCTCTGTCTCGATTATCTCGTGCATGGCTTTTGAATACTTTATCCAAAAGTACATGTTGAAAACAAAGCCTACCGTGTGGGATGGCTCTGCCATCCTCACCGGGCTTTTGTTGGCCTTTAACGTACCCTCTAACCTGCCCGTCTGGATTATAATCATCGGGGCCTTGGTTTCTATCGGGATTGGTAAAATGACCTTTGGCGGATTAGGCAATAATCCTTTTAACCCCGCGTTGGTCGGAAGGGTATTCTTATTGATCTCCTTCCCGGTGCAAATGACTTCCTGGCCTATACCAAAAGGTTTTAAAACAGGGTATACAGATGCGGTCACGGGAGCGACACCCCTGGGCGTTTTACAAGAAAGCATGCAAAGCGGGAAAAACTTGAACCAGGTAATGGATCAAATCCCCTCTCACCAGGAATTGTTCCTTGGCCACATGGGAGGCTCATTGGGCGAAGTAGCCGCCTTTGCCTTGCTATTGGGTTTCGCTTTCCTTTTATGGCGTAAAATTATTAGTTGGCATATCCCGGTCTCCATCCTCTTAACCATATTTCTCTTTACCGGGGCATTGTGGTTGGCCAATCCCGAGCAACATCCCGATCCCTTGTTCCACTTGCTTACCGGTGGGGTGATGCTAGGGGCAATATACATGGCCACTGATTATGTTACCTCGCCGATGACCGCGAAAGGCATGTGGATTTTCGGGATAGGAATTGGGATACTGACCGTGGTCATTCGCGTATTTGGCTCTTACCCGGAAGGGGTCTCCTTCGCCATCCTGATCATGAACGCGTTCGTACCCCTGGTAAACCATTATATCAAGCCCAAACGATTTGGAGAGGAGGTGAAACATGGCAAGTAAAGAATCAAACCTGCGGAACATGGTACTGGTACTCTTCCTTGTTACTTTCGTGGCAGGGTTTTCGCTGGCCATGGTATACAACGTGACCAAGGAGCCTATAGAAAAAGCCAAGCAAGCAAAGAAAAAGCTGGCCATACAAGATGTATTGCCAGGGTTTAAAAACGACCCGGCCAGCGATAGCTATAAAGTGCCTGTTGATAACGATAGCCTGGTCGTGTACCCGGGCAAAAAAGACAACAAAACCGTGGCCTACGCTGTACAAACATCTACCAATCAAGGATTCGGGGGCACGATAAGGCTTATGGTAGGTTTTTTGCCCGATGGTACCATA
>CAZKIR010000462.1:0-3419 GCA_964552835.1 uncultured Bacteroidales bacterium | reverse complement strand
GAAGGGTCGCGGTTATGGTGGACACCCGGCTGAAGCCGGGTGCTAGGCTAATGGCAATTTCTGAATAAGATAGGTGAAGCCCGAAAGACAGGGGGATTGCCAGTCGTAAGAATGCTAAGGGGTGAATAATGTAGCATCCGGGTGCTAGGCTAATGGCCATTTACCAACGAGATGGGTGACGGCCGGGAGGCATGGGGCCTGTCAATTATTAGAATGCCAAGGTATGAAAAGTTTAGCACCTAAAACCTAAAACCTAAAACCTAATGTCGTGACTACTTTCACGTTTTCGAACGAGAGGTTTGCTGCTTGCAAATCTTCGTGGTTGTACATGTAATAATCTTTAGAATATTGCATGCTTAACACCGACAAGTCAAGGAAAAAGCCTTGTTCACGGTACCCGATGCCGCCGCTAACGCCTCGCGTGATAGATATTTCCTTGTTTTTGTAGGGGCTGGGGTAATACAAGTACCCCCCGCGCAAGTAAAGGGGCGCCAGGCGTATTTCTCCCCCTGCCCTGATATTGTAGGTGGTTTGAAAATTGTTTTTGATGTCCTCGTTTTCGTCAAAGAAATCATACCCATCGCCACCATCCATGAGCCGCATGGTAGAATAATCCACCCGCTCCACGTCCAGGCTGATCAATCCCAATTTTTGGAATTGGAACGCGACACTTCCCGTGATGTCGTATGGAGTTGTTAATATGTATTCATATTCGCCCCTGTCCAATTTGGTTCCGTTTTGGGTAGTAGGGTATATGGTTTGGTTCACGTAATTGGACTGCATGGTGTTGTAAAATTCATCCGTCATGTCGTAACGGGTGGGCAAATCCACTGACATTCCCAAGCGTAATGCTTTTATTGGTTTGTATATGGCCCCTAGCTTGAATGAATATCCTTTCCCGGTGCTTTCCAACTCTTCATTAAAGGTAAAATAGTCAAACCCCTGGCTTAAATTGTCTACATCCCTTTCCGTATGGGTAATGTCCCGGTTATAATTTATCTTGCTAATAGTAAAGGACCCGCCGATGTATAATTTATGATTGTAATTGGCCCCAAACGAGAACAATACTTCCCTGGAACGACCACTTGAAGTTAGGACATGACGTTGTTCAACGCCAAATGGTACATCTGATATATACTCGTATGCCGGGCTTTCAACTGTATCAATCACGTAAGCATCAAAGGCCAGCCGTTCGTAAAAGGTTGCCAGGTCATCTGGATGTAATAAATTACCGTCTGAACCATAAATATTGGAGAAGAATTCATCTACCATACTTGTTTGGTCAGGGATAG
The DNA here is from genome assembly GCA_964552835.1 of uncultured Bacteroidales bacterium. GTDB lineage: Bacteria > Bacteroidota > Bacteroidia > Bacteroidales > CAYFUP01 > CAZKIR01. The sequence goes on along the minus strand of CAZKIR010000462.1, from coordinate 2,127 downwards.
CGTTTATTAAAGCCCGTTGGTTATAATTATTGGTCCGGTTATACCCTATGCCAATGCCCACGTTTACCCAGCCGTTTTCTTCGCCGGATTTGATACTGGAAACAAAGCCCAGGTTGTTAAAGTTAAAACCGTCGGCATAATCTGTCTTTTTCGAGTCCAGGTAATCGCTGGTGGCCACGTTACGGAGTACCGTGGGGGAGAAGGTTATTTCATTGCCTTGGTACATGGCCACCCCGGCCGGGTTAATACTCAAGGAACCAAAATCGCCGCCAAGGGCACCAAACGCCCCTGCCAGGCCTATGTTACGTGCCGTTCCGCCCGGTATTTCCCGCGAAAATCGCAGGGCATCTTCCGGGTATTGTGCTTGGGAAAGGGTTAAAGCAAACCACACGATTCCCATACCGAGCAAATATTTTGCATAGTTTCTCATCTTGGTAAATTTTATTTTTAACATTTTATAAAAAGAACGCCTGAATAGTAAAGCAATAGTAAGATGGTTTATCCAGGCGTTCCTGAAATTATTTGATAAGCTAGCTTAAAATCTTCATTATCTTCTGCGCCCACTAGAACTTGAGCCACTGCTGCTTCTGGTGCTGCTTCGGCTACTGCTGCCACTGCTCCTGCTTCCGCTACTTGATCGGCTAGGTGAGTAGCTGCTCCCGCTCGAACGCCTGGGCGATGAATAGCTTCCGCTGCTCTTCGAACGGCTGTTGTTCGAGGGCCGGCTATAACTGCTCCGGTTGCTGTTGTTCGACCTGGACGGGGTGTAAGAGCTCCTGCTGGATTTCGTTTGGCTGCCCGAGTAATCACTTCCCGAACTCCTTCTTGGCCTGGTATAGCTGCTTCCAGAGGAACTTCCCGTGCTCGAGGGGCGGGTGTAGGTAGAGCGGCTACTACTACGGTTGCTTTCCCTTGGTGAGTTATAATCCGAAGAGGAACTCCTCCTGGGCTTTTGGTAGGTGGGGGTGTATGATTTTCTGTCGTTGTTGGTGCTTATGGTACCCGATGAACTACGACGGGGCGAATTGGGCGCCGTGGCAGATTTAGTGGTAGCCCCACGGGAAGTGCTGCCCCCTTGTCCCGAGCTTCTTTTTATCCCTGTCACGGGGCTATCATCACCGCTATTTTTCAAGCTTTGGCTGCTCCCTGCACTTCTTCTTCCTGCAGAAGATGCCCCGATACCGCTTGTCGAGGTTACGGCCCCTGGTTTCAAGCTTCCTCCATGTTGCCTTCTCCGGCCGTAATACACGTCGTCGTCGTCATAACCGTACACGGGGGAATAATACCCGCCGGTATATATTGACCCTGGCCAGTAAGGCCTGTAATAATACCGGTAAGAATGATACCTGTGATAGTATGGCCGGTGGTAATAAAAGGGATCATAAAAGAACGGATCATGATAAGAATAACTGGAATAATAAGGCCTGTGCCAATAATAATCCCATGGATCATATCCCCAGTGGAAGTTGAACGACCAGCCAAACGGATCGTACCAATAAGAACTGGTATAAAAAGGATCATAATACGATACCCCTATGTAGGGATCGTGGAACCTCCTGAGCCGGCTGGCGTAATGGTAATCATCGTAATCATAATAGTGATTGGTGATGTTGGTGTTCCCTTTTTCGTCTCCTTCTTCTTCGCCCTTGATATAAACTTCTTCTTCACGCTGTATTTTAGCCGTGTCCATTTCTTTAGACTCCAGTCTTTCCAGTTTCTCTAGTTTTTCATCCTGGCTTTGTTTTTTTCCTGACGGGATCATCCTGGCATTATTCATGTTGTCAGAATTGGAAGAAGGGGTTTCTTTTTTTTCCAGGGGTGGGTTGTCGGCCGGGTCGTAATAAACGTCATCGTATATGTACCCGGTTTGATACCCCGCTGTACAAGCCCCGAACAAAAAAAGAAAGGCTACATAAATTATACTTCTGGTTTTCATAATCGTTCCTCCGGATTATCATTTGGTTCTGTATTGGAGAAAATGCAAATTCTGTACCAAAAGAAATAAAGTGCCTGGGTTTCATGTCCAGTGATCGCGTGTTTTACTTGTAAATAACAAATTTATAAATGATTACGATCCTTATTTAAAAAGGTTCTAAGGAAACCACCTGCGAGGGGGGCGGAAAAAAG
>CAZKIR010000461.1:0-3425 GCA_964552835.1 uncultured Bacteroidales bacterium | reverse complement strand
GCGCGACGTGAGGAAATACCGTGACATGTACCCGGGGGTAAAAATGATCTCGGACAGCCGAAAAATCCAGGAAGAAGATATCATACACGACATTGACAAGCGCGTGGACAGCTTGAAAGCCTTTCGTGAAAAAATGGGAAAGATAAACCGCTATTATAACCAGATGGCCGATTCATACAACTCATGCACACGGTTGTTCAAGGACATTAATGATAATTACAACAAGATAAAAGATATATACCTGCAAGCCGACGAAGATTTGTTTGCCCGGCTAAACCAGTTGGAAATATATTTTGATTCCACCCTGGCATATTACCAGCTTTACAAGAAAGAAATAAAAAACTCGCCAATTAAGAAATACAACCAGGAATACCGCCTGGCCCCTGTTGTCACCTATCGGCTGGACGGGCTGTCACCTGCTGATTTCTTGCAAAATGATATCCTGCTGTGGGATTATAAAACCTGGGCGTTATCCTTGAAAAATACCGTACAGAACAACATCAAAGAACTTCGCGCGGAAATCGACAAGGTGCATGATGAAATCAAGGCCTCCCTGGGGTTTTTTAAATATTCTGATATTTACTCGGAAGATTTAAAACCCGTGAAAATCCCGAAAGAGTTTATTTATAAGGTGGGCAAATATGATCATCAATCCTTGATCGTGAAGTTTTTCGAGTACCAGAAGGAAAAAATGGATTATTATATTGCCTCGAGAAACCCCTTGAACGACCCGGGCGACACGGCAAAAGACAATACCTTTTTAAAACGCGCGAGGTATTACCAGGAATTACTAGATGTAAAATTACAAGCCGATTACAAGGCCAACGAACTGGAAAACTATATTTCAGGGCACAATTACCGCAAGTACAAGTCGTTTTTTGATGAAAATTACCGCGGGTTAACGGGCCTTAAACAATTCGTGGAAGAAGAAAAAGCAAAAAACCAGGAGATTTTAAACGTGGCACACGGGCACCTGAAAGGCTTCTTGTTAAAAGAAAAAAACAAGCACAACCAAGGCTTGCGCTTCTTGCAACACGATGACAAGAACATTCCCTTTTTCATATACCCTGTCGACATTAGCAAACCCGCCCCCGGCCAATTTTATACCCTGGATATAACCCAGGCCAGCGAAGAAGATTATTTTCTCTCGGGATTTTTTCAGCCCAAGGAAGGACCGGCCCAGGCCTTCGTGGCGAAAAGCCAGGGAGAAGAAAGCATCCAATGGTCGCGCGTGATAAACCCTGAAATCAACAAGGCCATTGATTTTCACGACGTGGCCTTGCAAACCCAGGCACTGGACAAGGGTGGGTGCATTTTTATCATTGCCTCGCGGGACAACCCGAGCGGGAAAATGGCCAACACCCTGGTAAAATTGAACAGGAAGGGAGAAGAAACTTACTCCAGCCGTATCGAGAACACGCGCGTGCCCAGGTTCCTGGAATATGATCAAATTAATGAAAACATCTTGATGGCCTTCAAGGGAAATACCCTACCAAAAAACCTGAAAGGACAAGAAAGCCTGGAGATAATCCTGGCCGACTCATCAGGGAAACCCCTTTGGAACAGCTCACTGGAGTTTACCGGTAACCTGGTGGACATTATTAAAGTAAACGAAGATTACCTGGTGGCAGGGAATTTTTCCACCTTACAAAAACCTGATGGCACGCTGGTAAGCTTGAAAGGCAGCCCCCGCGGCATCCAGAACAACATGTTTACCATGGCCATTGGCAAAACCGGTACCATCGGCACCTTTCAGGTACATTCATCAAAACAATCCTTTTACACGGTGGAAGCCGTGAAAATCAACAGTGAATTAATCAACCTGCTGGGGTTTCAAGGCGTGAGAAAAGACATTTACAAGGAATCTCCCGACAAGCTTGGCAAACTACTCTACATGCTGGTAAGGCCAGATGGCAGGGCCTTGTACTCGAACCTGGCGAAATAGGAAAAACAGTGGAGGACGGTCGCGACTTGCCCGTTAGGGGATAATAATATAACGAAAAAGGCAATGATTGCACCTGTAGTAAATAAGTATAGCAAACAGAAAAACTTTTGGTTAATATCCGGCTTCGTAATATCATGGAACTCGGGGTTTATTGGAGCTGAGTTTGGATTGCCTTATGCCGGAACATTTAGCTTGATGTTTTATCGCTACCTTTCTTTGACCTTGCTCATTTTCTTTTACTTGCACGTGACCAATCAATTTTTTTGGGTAAGATGGCGTTATGCCTGGCAACAAATGCTGATTGGTGTGCTCGCGCATGGGGTTTGGCTCTCGTGCGTGCTTATATCCATTGATCATGGCGTACCTGCCGGCATTGTGGCGCTTGTTGTCGCACTGCAACCATTGGCAACAGGGGCCTTGTCGGGTGTGGTGGTAGGCGAGCCTACCCCATGGAACAGGTGGCTGGGCTTGTTTATTGGTTTTTCAGGTGTGGCTGTCCCCGTGATATCCCGGGTAAATTTTCATGATCCCTCTGAAGTTTTCGCGTGGTTTATACCACTGGGGTCAGTAATTGCCATAACAGCTGCCAGTCTTTTTCAACGAAAAATTAGCCTGAAAAAAGACTACCCGGGTATTCCGGGAGGCCTATCTCTTTTTTACCAAAGCCTGGCAACAACTGTAGCCGTAATATTGCCAGCTATTTTAGTAGAAAAGTTATCAGTTGAATGGAACCTGGTTTTTGTTTCCTCATTAATTTGGCTCATCTTAGGCGTTTCATTAGGGGCTTATACCCTGATGTGGATTTTGATTGACCGTATTGATGCCACGAGGGTAGCTTCACTGTTTTACCTGGGCCCGCCGGTTACAATGCTCATGGCATGGGTGGCCTTTGGCGATAAAGTGCAAGTAATGGATTTAACCGGTTTAGCCCTCGTGTTTTTGGGTGTTTCCCTGACATACCTGAAATATCCTACATCATCAAATACGTGTAGTAAAAAAAATATAAATGACTAAAAAAAATCAAATAGAAGAAAATCTTATCAACAAATAACGAATCATTTGCCAACTCTTTCCAAGGCTTGTTTTCGGAAATTAACCTGAACTCTGAAAAATTAGGAAAAACGCCTGCCGATAGAAATTAAAAAACTTTGCACCATCATCCAAAAAATTGCGGAAGGTATTGCCGTTTTTTCTACTGATAATGAGACACTTAGGGATACGTATGAATATTTGATTGGTCAGTTTACCGCAGGTTCGGGCAAAAAAGCAGGAGAATTCTACACGCCCCAACAAATTTCAACTATCCTTTCCGAAATTGACACACTGGACAGCCAAGACCCAAGCACAAGCAAGAAAAGCAAATTGGATAATGTGCTTGATTTTGCTTTTCTTATCCACGGTTTTCATTTTCTCAGTGAAAATAGGAAACGCCAACACAGCCTGAGTAAAGAACATATTGAATCCATTGTAGAAACTTACA
>CAZKIR010000460.1:0-3425 GCA_964552835.1 uncultured Bacteroidales bacterium | reverse complement strand
TCATTTATTTTTATCCCTTCAACATATACTGTGTCCACAGGTCCGATTTCACCCACATACCATGTTTGGGCACTATGCGGGTTGGGTGCAGGATTCTCATATTTAACCTTTAGTACCGGGTCGATATAAACGTTTGTACTGCAATTTGAAACTGTGTTTCCGAATACATAGTTTTGATGGTTGAGGTTGCACCAGTTGTGTCCCAGTATTCCAAAATCGTCGCAATTTGACACTGTATTATTCAACACATAGACTCCTGTTCCCCAAAATGCAATACCATTATTCCATCCTTTTTTCTCACCTCCCGAAACATTATAAACAGTATTATTTTCCACCCAGATATCACGGCTCTCACCTAATCGGTAATTTCTTGTATTTGAATGACATGCATCATTAATGGAAATAGCAGCCTGGTTAAGCTGGTTCGGATTATTAGAACTCGGGTGCACATCATGAATTTCATTGTTTTTAACAGTAGCGTGAAAAGTCTCACCTTTTATGTTAATGGCTTCGCCTAAACCATTCTCGTATATCTTACAACCTTCAATCCAGATGTATTCACAATTGTCAGGGAAATTGCTCCAATCGGAGCTGTAAGCACCTCTGCCCACGTATATCCCTTCACCATAAGCCGGTTGAAACATTCCTGTATGATGAATCTCGCAATTAATAACATCCACATAATTTGAACTGCCGTGAATATTTAGCCCCGATTTTCCAACATCTGTAATTTCGATGTTATGCAGAATGATATGGTGACTATTTCTATTAACATCCGGTCCCGAGAAACCTTTTTTAAATACAAGTCCGTCAATAACCACATACGATGAATTATTGATGCGTATCGGGCTTGTACTTGTGTGATTTGCAGAGCTGATAAAAACACTTCTTGGTATTTGTGCTTTAACAATAAGGGGCAACGATTCGGAGAAATGGCGGTTCTCTATCAATATGATACCATAATCCCCAGGTTCAACCAATAAGGTATCTCCTCCTACGGCCTGATTAATAGCTGTTTGCAAATTGCTTCCTGTAGGAACATCAACAATTCTTGCATTTGCTATTCCATTAAATATCAATATAAAAAGCAATATGTAAATCAACCGTATAACATTCTCTTTTTTCAGTATTTTCATCTTTTCTAAATATTTAGGTATCTCATTATGGCCTCAATAAAATAATAATCGGCATAGTTTAATGGCACATCAATTTCGGAGTTATGGGGCTTATGTCCCGTAGAATGTTTAAGTAAGAAACCTTGTAATTCACCTTTTTTTGCCAGGTACTTTTCGGAAGAAAGACTTAATAAAATATTCTCAGCGGTAAATAAATACAATTCTTTACTGTGCTCCTCATATGCTGATAACTCAATTAAAGCAGATGCCATAATTGCTGCTGCCGAAGCATCACGAGGTTCAAGAGATGAAACCGGCACATTAAAATCCCACTTGAAAACGTAATCTTCAGGAAGGTTTTTTATCATGTAATCGGCTATGCCCTTAGCATGGCTAAGGAATTTTTGATCTCCTGTTTCCCAGTAAACCATTGTAAATCCGTACAAGCCCCATGCCTGTCCACGCGCCCAGGATGATTCATCGTAAGCACCCTGAAAGGTTTCTTTACTGATTACTTTTCCTGTAGTTTTGCTGTAGTTAACTAAATGATAACTCGAATAATTATTGCGAAAATGGTTTTTAAGTGTTGTTTCGGCGTGCTTTACTGCAATATTGTAAAAACGTTGGTCACCTGTTTTTTTTGCCGCCCAAAACAACAACTCAAGATTCATCATATTATCAATAATCACAGGAAACTCCCATGTTCCAAAATCCCATGAACGGATGCTGCCAATATTTGAGTCAAAGCGATCTGCCAGTGTTTTTGCTGCCTGCAAGAGGATTTCCTCATAGTTGTCATTGGGCATTAGACGAAGTCCGTTACCGAAACTACAATAAAGCATAAATCCAAGGTCGTGGTTGCTATTGTATTTTTGACTTTCGAGGTTTTCTGTAAATGCCCGTGCTTTTTCCTGCCAAACATCACTCTTCGAATAGTCGTAAAGCAGCCATAAACTACCAGGAAAAAATCCACTTGTCCAATCGGAAGCATGAACAGTTAATAGTTTATTATTTTCAAAGGTTCTTGGGTACTTGTCAGTTTCGCTTAGGTTGGATAATAAAATTTCATACTGTTCTAAAGCAAAGTCGAGCGTTCCTCTTAATTTTAAGGTAATTTCGTTTTTATTTGATTTTACACGTTCATTTTTACTATACTTACAGGAAACTGCTATACAACCAATACATATTGTATAAATCAACATCATTCTTATAATTTTCTTCATATATCGTTAGTTTAAACCGGTTTCATTTTTCTGTTTTAAACCTGATTACGGGAAAGTCATTTATTTTTATGGAACTATCTTGCCTAACTAATTCTCAAGAGAAACTTTATAACACCTAGGCATTCTCTAAAGAAAAGATGAACAAATGCATGTTCAGATTTCATTTCTTTGTTTTATAAGTTTTAAAAAAGACCTGCACGAGAGAACCCAGGTAAAACACTCTCGCGCAAGTCCTTTTCTTCTTCCTCTTTTTCTATTATTATTAATTAATAATCAGCCTTTTATTTGTATAAGAAGTGGATGTCTTTATGTTGACGATATAAAAGCCCGGCATTAATATATTCCTCGTATTTATTTCAACTTGGCCTTTCCTGTTAACATTCTCGTGCATCAGCAACCTGCCATCAATATCAGTAATGCTTATCATCTCGATGGCCTCATCTGCTTTCGCCACTATTATCACAAATCTTCCGTCACTGGAAGGATTCGGGTATATCTTTACATCCATCCCCGCTTGAACCGTGTTCTCCACAGACAATGCCACTTTTGCTGATTTCAAGGAGCTGACCTCAAGATAATCGGTACGTCCCCACTCACCTGTTTGCTGGGTTACTTCAATCGATATGCCGTCCCCGTTATTTAATGAAATATCAGAAATCAACCTTGAGTTCCATTGCCATAATGATTCGGAACCGTCGCCACTATTGAAGGTACCGGTCCAGGAATCAACTTCTGAGCCATTAACCAAAACTCGCCATGTTCCTTCACCGTCGCCTTCATCTACCCATCCTACCGTAAGATCGTAAGTGCCTGACGAACCAGAAAAACATCCTGAAAGAACACCGGTTGTACCACTGGTCGCGTTTTTCGCCAATGTGCTGCCGGAGGCATTCGCGTTTGTTTCTGTTGCCATGTCAGCCATGTCCAGGCTTTCTGCTTCGGTGCGTCCTGAAGCAGCAATAGAGGCCCCGTCACAAGCTGTTGCAGCATTCACGGTAACGGCACAAGTAGCAGTATAATTTCCGTCAAGCGTGGTTACGGTAATGGTGGCTGAGCCTTCGGCGGCCCCGGTTACCAAGCCATTATC
>CAZKIR010000459.1:0-3444 GCA_964552835.1 uncultured Bacteroidales bacterium | reverse complement strand
CTCATCAACTCAAACGTTTATTCAATGGTTGAAGACACGGCCGGAAGGTTGCTTATCGCGACAGATGCCCCCGTGATCGATCGGCTTACCCCCGGGAAAAACACCGTGGAGCATTTCCCTATCCCCGCGAAAAACATGGAAAAGCTTAAACTCAGCTTTCAGAAAAGATTGTTTCTGGATTCATTGAACCGACTATGGGTAGGCACTTCAGGGGATGGTATTTATATTTTTAACCCTGACATGGAACTCGTGCAAAGGTACACGGCCCATGAAATCGGAAATAACCTGGTGAACGCGATAAGCACGGGGCCTAATAATAATATTTGGGTTGGGACCGACGGCGGGGGCGTTACGGTTTTTTCAAAAAAAAAGGCAACACGGGTAATGCACCAGCAAAACGTGCCCTATTCCTTGAGCTCAAACGCCATTTATAGTTTTTTTCAAGACAGGCAAAATAATTTTTGGATTGGGACCTATAACGCCGGGGCAAACCTTTTTAGCGAGCATCTAAACTATTTTCAGTACGCCCGGAAGGCTGATGAAAAAAATATAGGTTCTGTTTTAACTTTCCTGGAAGACCACACGGGACAAATCTGGATAGGTTCTGACGGGAACGGGCTTTACAAGTATAACCCGGACACCCGGAAGTTTATTCATATCAACAAGGCATTCAAAAACTTTACCGCCAAGGTTATCACGGCATTGCTCGAAGATACACACGGCAACATATGGGTAGGGACCTTTCGTGAAAACCTTATCAAGCTTGACCCGCGCACGGGCATACTCACGTTATACAAAGCAAAACCGAACAGCAAAGACAAATTAGGCGACAACGAGATTTGGGATTTGCTTGAACTGGAAGATGGCCGGATACTCGTTGCCACGCAACACGCGGGTTTAAACATTTATCACCCGAAAACCAATTCTTTTAGCCGCCATAATACCCATATGCCCATACCTTATTCGCCCAGCAGCAATTTTATTAACGTTTTGCACGCCGGGAAAAACGGGAAAATATGGGTGGGCACCAACATGGGGGGGCTGAATATTTTTGACCCGCGCAAGGAAACCTTTCAACATTACCAACATGATGTCCATGACCCAAGGAGCTTGAGCTTTAACGATGTAATCAGTTTACACGAGGGGGACAAGTACCTGTGGGTTGGCACGAGAGGGGGCGGCCTCAACCGGTTTGACACGGAAACTGGCTACTTTAAAGTTTTCCGGCAAGAACACGGCTTGCCAAACAATACCATACAGGCCATTGTTGAAGACGAGTATGGCAACATTTGGTTGAGCACGAACAAGGGACTGGTAAATTTTTCCGCGAACGGGACCAGAACTTACGACCATGAAGATGGAATTTACCTTAAAGAATTTAACCGTAACGCCGCCTTACTAACACGGGACAAAACGGCCTACTTCGGGGGTACCAACGGCTTTATCACTTTTCAACCAAACAGGATAAAAAAACGCGAGGATATCCCCAGGGTGGCAATAACCCGGCTTGATATCCTTAACAAGGAAATGAAACCCGGGACAAAACACTCCCCGCTGAAAAAAAATATCCTGCTAACAAAAAAAATTACATTGTCTGACAAGCAAAACTTTATTAGCTTACATTTCGTCTCGCCCGATTTTATTAACCCTGGAAAGGTAAAATACGCTTACATGCTGAAAGGGATGGACGAGAAGTGGATGTATACCACGGCCACCAAAAACACGGCCACTTACACGAATTTATTGCCAGGCCGTTATTCCTTTAAAGTAAAAGCCGCCAATAGCGACGGTTACTGGTCGAACGAACCCACCATACTGGATATTGAAATTACCCCCGGACTTTTTGACCGGCCCCTGGTCATTTTTTTTATCTCGCTTTTGCTGATAATTATCATTTTTACCTACATAAAACTAAGGCAAAAACACCTCGAGTATTCCAAATTTCTCCTGGAGCAAAAAGTGCGGGAAAGAACAAACCGCATCGAAAACCAAAAGGAAGAAATCGAAGCACAAAAAAATGAAATCGAGATACAAAATTATAAATTGCAAGAGCAACAACAACAACTGGAAGAAAAAGTAAAAGAACGTACACGCGACCTTGAGGTTGCCAAAAACAAGGCAGAAGAAGCCGACCGCTTGAAAACGGCTTTTTTGACCAACCTATCGCACGAGATCAGGACCCCCATGAACGCCATCCTGGGTTTTGCCAGCTTGTTGGCCGAACCCGACATGGAAGAAGAACAGCGAAAAGAATTCATCACCCATATCAACCACAACTCCATAAACCTGTTGCATATGATCGATGACATCATTGATGTATCAAAGATCGAATCGAGCAACATGGAAATCAACAAAAGCATCTGTTCAATAAACATCGTATTGTTTGACTTGTATAGCACGTTTATCAACCACAAGGTACAAATCGGCAAAAACCACATTAAACTCTTGCTAAAAAACGATTACAAGGATTATAACCTCAAGATATTGACCGACGCGTACCGGTTAAGGCAAATTTTTTCAAACCTCTTGAAAAACGCGTTTAAATATACCGAGAAAGGAAAGGTTGAATTCGGGTTGCTGGAAAAAAGCGAACACTTGATATTTTTTGTTTCTGATACCGGGAAAGGAATTCCAGCAGAAAAAAGAAACGTGATATTCGAGCGTTTCAGGAAAATTGAAGAAGTAAACCCCGATTTAATCACCAGGGGCACGGGAGTTGGCCTTACATTGGCCAAAAAACTGTCCATATTACTGGGCGGCAACCTTTGGGTCGAAAGCAACGAGGAGGCTGGCTCTACCTTTTACTTCAAAATTCCTTCAGAAGAAGAAAGCCCGATGGATGATTTACCAGTTTACAACTGGGAAAACCACAAGATCCTGTTAATCGAAGAAGAAGAATCGAATTTTATCCTTATTAAAAAAATACTGGATAAATCAAAAGTGTGGCTTGACCGGATCAGTAACCCCGAAAACATGGAAAGATACCTTAAACAAGGTAATAACCCGGGCCTTATCCTGGTGGATATCGGCACTTCCCTTAAAGATTGTAAAATGTTATCAAAAACCAAAAAAGAAAACCCCGGCATACCCATTATTGCTTTCTCCGATTTTATCTTGAACACGAGAAGAGAGGACCTTTTTAGGAACGAATGCGTGGACAAGTTGATCAAACCTTTTCGGAAAGAACTATTATTAAATACCCTTGATGACTATCTAAACAAGTAACCCCTTGTTGTAAACGCCCGATAACAAGTATTTATGTTCCTTGCAAGGGCAAGTTCCGTTTCAGGCAACAATTTTTATATTTTTTTCCGCTTCCACAAGGACAAGGTTCATTGCGCCCCACGCTTATTTTCTTGGGCCCGGCCTTATTGGCCGTGTTTTGTTGCGCGGGCATATTGCCGCCCCGGCGGTTGATGGACCGGCGAAAATCTATTTTTCGTA
>CAZKIR010000458.1:0-3454 GCA_964552835.1 uncultured Bacteroidales bacterium | reverse complement strand
GAACCTTGATACAATGGCAGAAAAAAAGATAAAGGATATATTAAAACCAGGGAACCTCCTTCGCCTCGGGTTTTCATTAAGGGATTTCCATTAAAAGATATCGAATTCGTGCAACAACAAGAAACATGTCATCATTACATTATAGCATATAAAAATCATGGTTAATCCTAACATACGTGAAAAAACGTTTAAAAAATGAACAATTTTTTGAAACATAGCAGGATAAGATACGTCAAAATAGAATAAACAACGGGTTTGCCACGAGAGGGGCCTTTCACGCTATACTCGTGAATTTTCAAGTAAAAAGAAAATGATTACAAGATAGCTTTCGTGCATGTTTAACATGATAATAGCTTTCCCGCGTGATAATAGAACGAGCAAAATACCATGCCAAACAGGGATAATTTAATAGATATTTTATACCACGCCTCGGCGAGGCTATCATCTTGCAGCACTATTGATTCTTTGCAAAGGAACCTGAGGGAACTCTTGAAAATGTTCCCTAATTTATCGCAATATCGCTTTTTTTTCTATAACAAAGAGACGAAGAGTTTAATTTCCACCTTATGGAACCCGAAACCCCGGGGCAAAAATGAATTGCACGCGGCCGCGCTTATGCATGTAGCCACCATGGTTTACCAACGAAAAAGAAAATTATACATTCCCGATACCCATCATAGTAAAGAGCTTTCCATGGAAAATTACCAGGATTCGGGCACCAGGTCAATCATTAGCCTTCCTGTTGTAAGCCAAAACGAATTTATTGGTGTAGCCATATTTTGTAGCTCAGAAAAAAACTATTTCAGCGGTGATTTTGAATCTTCCTTGTCGATCATCACCCATTATCTCGGTGAGATTTTTATCAAATTACATTCTAGCAGCAATTTGGAACAAAACACCTCTGCCGGCAATTTCTTCTCAACAAAAAAAATTGATGAAGAGATGTTTTCCAGGCATGAGGACTTTGACGAGCAAGGTTTACATTTATTTAAAATCGCGGGCAAATTAAAAAACAACCTGTCCAAGTACCATGAATACGCGGATATTATATGCGAGATGGCCATGGTAGCAAATACAAAAGGCGAGCTTGTTCATGTAAATGAAGCCATACAGGTAAAACTTGGCTATGAAAAAGATAGGATAAACGAGATACACGTGGGCCAATTGTTCACGGAAAAAGAAAAAGTTAATGAATTGTTATCTTCTTTTCACAAACAACAAAAACCTTTCATACTAGAACTTTCCGTGATAAAATCAGATGGAACGAAACTGCCCGGTTTGGCCCATTTTACCCAATTCACCTATAACGGGCAAGACGCCATCCTGGTAGTATTATCTGATATTACGCGACAAAAGATATACGAGGAAGCTATTTCACGCCAAGGACAGCAAGTTACCATGACCCTGGAAGCTGCTGATCACGGGTTCTGGGATTGGGATATTGACAACAACGAGATTTTCTTTTCCCCTAAATTATATACCCTCTTAGCCTATTCACCCGGCGAACTCCCCATGCGTTACAAAACATGGAAAGAATTGCTGCACCCGGAAGAAAGCAAAAAAATTGCCAATTTAATTGACGGGGCCATTCATAAAGGCGAACCATTCGAGATCGAGTTCAGGATGAAATCGGGTACAGGCCGTTGGAAATGGATACTGGGCAAGGTAAAATTATTTGAAAAAGATCTGCAAGGCAAACCTCACCGCTTGATTTTTACACACCTGGACATTACCAAACGAAAAAAGGCTGAAAAAATCATCCGGGAATCAGAAGATAAATTCCGAACCTTGTACCAATCATCCACTGATGCTATCCTTGTATTAGATGAAAAAGGGATATTTGACTGCAACCGTGCCACCCTTGATATATTCGGGTTTGCATCAAGAATTGAGGTTTATCACAAGCAACTTGAAAATTTATCGGCAAAAACACAAGAAAATGGCCAATCAGTAAGTTTCCTGACCAAAAAATCAGAAGAATTGCTTGCCGGGAACAAATCATTTAAAACGGAATGGTTTTTTCAAAAATCAAACGGGGACATTTTCCCGGGCGAAGCCGTGTTAAACTCGATCGAGATCGGTGGAAAGCCTATTTTACAAGTAGTAATCAGGGATATTAGCGACAGGAAACAAGCTGAAAAAGAAATAAAGCAAAAATCGGAAGAACTAAGCCTGCTGGCCGATAATATTGATACACAGATCTGGTATCTCGAAGACCAATATACCTATGGCGCCGTGAACAATGCAAGGGCAAAATTCCTGGGAAAATCTAAAAAAGAGCTGGAGCATAAACCCATAAAAAAAATATTTCCTAAAGATACCGCCAATAAATTTATCCGTTTAAACAAAAATATTTTCGAGCGAAAAGAACGCTTGATTACCGAAACCATTGAAAAAAATTACCTGGGCGAAGAACGCACCTTGAGCATCTCTAAAATCCCTAAACTAAACAAAAACGGTGAAATCGAATTCGTGGTTTGTTCGGCAACCGATATAACAGAAAGCAAGAAAATAAACGAGAAACTTAAAAAAGCCTACGAGTCAACAGAAGCCATCCTGGCCAGTATGCCTTACGGTGTAACGGTAGTTGACCGGCAAAAGAAAATCTTGCGTGTGAACGATTCTGCCTTGCATATACTGGGCGAATCAAGAGAAAACATGATCGGGAAAGCCTGCACGGAATATATCTGTCCTGATTGCAACGACCACTGCCCGGTGTGGGACGAGGGCAAAAAAATTGCCAGGAACGAGAAAATCGTGAAAGGCCACGGGGGAGTGCCCATACCCATCTTAAAAACAGCCACTCCTGCCATACTATCCGGGAAAGAAGTACTGATAGAAGCCTTCGTGGACATTAGCGACCGGAAAGAAATGGAGAACAAGCTAAAAGAAAGCGAGGAAAGATTTAAAAAAATTACCTCTTCGGCCAACGATGGCATTATATTGATTAACAGCCAAGGCAGGATAACCTACTGGAACGAGGCAGCAGGGCAAATTTTCGGTTGGGACGAGGACGAAGTGCTTAATAAAGAATTCCATAAAATAATCCCCTCCGAAAAAGACTACGAGAAATTCACCATTGCTTTTCAAAAATTTAACCAAAACAAAGAAGAAAAATTACAAGGTAAAACCCTGGAACTGGAGGCAAGTAAGAAAAACAACCAAAAGTTCCCCATCGAATTAAGCTTGTCGTCCATGATGTTACGGGATACCTGGAATGCCGTGGGGATCGTGCGTGACATATCCGAGCGGAAGGAATCGGAATCCCGTAACCGCAAGTACCGTGAAGACCTGTTATTCTTGAGCAATAGTGCCTCACAATTTATTTCATTGCCAAATATTGATTCAATTTTTCAATCTTTATTGGAAATGCCTGGTTTTTCAAAAATTCCTGCTTTAATCATTCACAATCAAGGGCATATCTACGCACAGTCTCCAACTTCTAAAAAAAAGC
>CAZKIR010000457.1:0-3471 GCA_964552835.1 uncultured Bacteroidales bacterium | reverse complement strand
GAAAACCGATTTTCTCTGACACAGTATGCACGGGTTCGCCATCTGCCAGTAAAGTTACCTTATAACGGTAGAGAGTGGGTTGCTCCGGGTTCCATGTTTTAATTCCTGTAAAGCTTTGTTTTACCCGTTCTTTTGTCGATGAAGGCTTGAATTGATGGGCATGGGTATTTCCCGTTTTATTCCCATTCACATCGAACAGTTCGGTTGATAACGTATAATTGGTTTGTTGGTTTAACCCTTTTAAAAAAACGTCTGCCTTTAAGTTTCCATTGGCACGGGCATCTATGGCCATCCGGTCAATGAATTGGCGTGGAACAGCTTTAAGGTATACCGGTCGAAATATGCCGCCAAAAACCCAGTAATCGGCATCACGTTCTGCCAGGCTGACTGTAGAGTCGGAAGAAAGTTTATCTACTTTTACTTCCAACAGGTTCTCTTCCCGAAAGTCTAATAAATCAGTGATATTGTATGAAAACTGGTAAAAAGCCCCCTGATGTTTAGGCCCGGCAAGCTGGCCGTTAATTTTTACTTCAGTGTCCGTCATGGAAGCTTCAAAAACAATGTATATGGTTTTTTCGGCCCAATTTCGCGGCAGGGCAAAAGAATACCTGTAGTAGCCGGTTTCCTTCAGGTCATGCGGCTCGCTTAACCCATAATGGTAGGTGCCAAAACCTTGCAATTCCCAACATGAGGGCACGCTGATACTGTCCCAACTCCCGCTGTTTGCCCCATGGCTGCACATGAACTCCCAGGTGCGGGTATTGTTGCTTCCCGTGCCCGAGAGGTACTTAATTTCTGTTTGTTGGCCATATACACCGTTGTAGGTAAAAATTAGCAACCAAGCCCATATGCTTTTCACATGCAGTATCGATTTTATTTGCAGGATAAATTGTTGACAAAGGATTTTGTTTGTTTTCATATTAATTAGTCTAATGATTATAACTTATATTGGCTTGTTTTCGATATATTCATTGCCAATTTTCCGGGCACGTTCTGTTTTGTCCAGGTTTATCCCAAGTTGAATACCTATTTCAACCAATACATTCCAGCCAGCGGCTAACTGGAGGTACGTTCTATATTCAGTTTTATCAGGAATGATAATCGTGTTAAACCGGGTTTGCCTGGGGGCAATAGCTATAACATTCATGCCAATATCTTTCACCAGCACCTCATAAAATTTATCTTCTTCTTCTATAAAGGGATCAATGAGAATTAATGCTTCATTTTTGTCCATAACCTCTTCTATCCCATGTACACAATAGGTTCCTTCAAGAAAATCAGATTTTTTCCGGGTTATTTCATTGGTTTTTAACGTAAGTTCTTCGGCTACGCCATTGTTCCGGCCGGCGAAATATAAAATTTTGGCTTGTGACAAGGTCGCGGGTATTTCCGGATCGATTTTCATTTCTAATACTTCATTGAATAAACCTGCAAGCTCTGGCAGGTTCTTATTTTTTCTTTTAACCAGTGCATTGTATATCTGTTCCAGGACAAGGGCCTGCTCAACGATACTTTTCGTGGCAGCAACAGCCTTTTCCTGCCCACATTCCAGTACAATTGTTCCTGTTGATGCTTTTTCCAGGGCCGAGTTATCATTCGCTGTAATTCCAATTAAGGAACCGTGATCGTTTTTTTGGAGTTCCTGGAACAAACGCAATAGTTCTTTTGTTTTCCCTGAATTTGACAGGCCAATAACAGATGTATTGTCAAGCTTGTATTCAAGCGTCTGTGTAGCGCCTTCTGTCATGATATTAACGGGTTTCCCGACAAGCAAATTTTCATACATCATGTTTTTTGCCGGAAAGATGCGGCTGCTGCCTTCTCCTGTAATGAACAGGCCATTGCTTTTTTCCATGAGCTTTACAATAGGCCCGATGATGTCCCCGGGCATCTCTTTTATAATATAGGGGGTTTCCATCATCTCGCGGCAAAGCCTAAATTGGTTGTATTGTTTTGAATTCAGGTTCATCTTGGTATTCTTTACATTTTTATTCTATTTTTTCCCCTTGTAAGTTGTTGATTTTTGTTATTCCATATCAGGTTTGCCTTTATGCCCCCGGGAATAATAATTTCACCCCTAAGTTGCCGGCCTTTTCTTTGAAGGTTTATATCCAAATTGCCATTAGGGTGCGGAAAAGTAGCCTCGATATGCTTTAAATGTCCAAATTCGGGAGATATTTTCATTTCATTGAAGCCGGGCGCGGTTGGTTCGATCCCGCATATTAATGTAAACATGAAATATATTGGTGAAGCGCTCCAGGCATGACAATCTGATCGCGTAGGCTCAGGCCTTTCCGGGAATGTTGTAAGGCCAAGTTTCAGGGCCTCTTCCCACCGGGGCAGCAATCCAAAATACAATTCAGGTTTGTTGGCTTTTTGTAAGGCTTTTGTCAAATAAAATGTAAAATAAAAAGAGCATTGTGCCAGTGTCGGGTCCTGAACAATTTTATCGATCATGTCGTTTCGCGATCCCCTGGGGGCTGCATCCGGAAGGATTGCCAGAATATTGGCATGTTGGCTAAAATATTCTTGTTCCGGTGTATCGGAAAATAACCCGCGTGATTTATTCCAACAGCTCTTGTAAACCGTTTTCCTGATTTTTTCGCTCAAAGCCTGGTAATGCTCACGATAGTCATTCATCCCGAAAAATTCAAACAGGGAACCGGCCTTTTTAAGCGTGTATAAATATTGCATTGCAATAATGGATGAGGCTTTGCCATTCATCAAGGGTGGGGTGCCATCGTCCCACCCTTCGCTATCAACCCAGTCAACGAAATTCCAGAACTCAAGTTTTCCCATTTGCCCGTCAGGCTCAAGCCGTTGTTCAAACCATTGCAAAATGGTAATGATATCCGGAAGTTTGGCTTTGATAAAATCCTGATCACCACAATGCATTAAATAGTCGTGCATCATGGTTATCCAAACCAGTGAAAACGGGGGTATAAACTGGGTATGAGTGAATGGGTAGCGGCTTTGGGTAAGCCCGAAAGGCGCCATCGAGTTCTGGTAATCGTTTATCGCCTTTCTCCAAAGCATGGTATCGCCAGAGGCATAGAAAGTGATTAAACTTTGGATGCGGGTGTCGCCGGTATATTGCATTTGCTCGTAATAGGGGCAATCATAAAAACTTTCTCCCGCGCAAAGGCGTTGCGTGCGCCAACTAGTTTTCCATATTTTTGTCATAACCGGGTCATCTGACGTAAAGGCCCCTTTTTCTTCAAGGGGGTAGGCCGTGAAACGGCTATTGAAATTACTGAGAAGGAGTTCTTCCCCGGCTGTTTCAATATCCAGTTGGATATACCTGAAGGTCCGCCACCACAAGGGCTCAAACACTTTGTCGCGGCTCCCGTCGCAGATTATTATATCGTAATTTCCTTTTATCATTTTCCCTTCAATGCTATCCCTGTTGCCCTTTCTGCTCTTGTACCCAATGTCATCGCCGGTAGTTGGAAGATACAAGCTTTCGGCATA
>CAZKIR010000456.1:0-3493 GCA_964552835.1 uncultured Bacteroidales bacterium | reverse complement strand
GAGAAATTGATTTCATGGGGCAAGCGGCTGGACTATTTCATGTTGCTTGATTCGAATAGCCAGGCAGGGACAGGCCATTTGCCCATGCATTATCATGAACATGATTTGCTGGTAGGGGCGGGTTTTACGAGTGTTTGTAACCCGCGTGAAAATTCGTTCCGGGGGCTTCAATTATTTTGGGATAAAGAAAAAGATTGGGTTTTTGGCCATTTTTCGTATGATTTAAAAAATGAACTGGAAGGGCTTGCATCAAGGAACCCCGATTATATAGGTTTTCCCCTTCTAACATTTTTCGTGCCCCGTTGGGTGTTTAAAATAGTAAACGGAACAGTTGAAATATTGTTTCGGCCTGAAACCGACAGCCCTGCCTCGGTATATGATTTGTGGGCAACGATCACGCGTATGCCCGCGGGAACGGGTATTAATACTGAATTACGTTTACAACCCAGGTTAACGGCCAAGGAATACCAGAAAGATATCTTGGCCATCTTACAACACCTTCACCGGGGCGACATTTTCGAGATAAACTATTGCATGGAATTTTTCATGGAAACTTGCCGGCTTTCGCCAGAAGACTTGTACCTGGCCTATAGTCATAATTACCCTGGATCATTCGGGGCATATTACAAGCATGGTAATTTATATCTTATCTCTTCTTCGCCAGAACGTTTCATGAAAAAAACAGGGCAGAAAATCCTTTCGCAACCTATGAAAGGTACTGGCAAAAGGGGCAATAACCCTGAAGAAGAAGAGTATTTGGCCAACATGTTGCGAGAAGATCCCAAGGAAATCGCCGAGAACACCATGATCGTGGATCTCGTGCGCAACGACCTGTCACGCGTGGCG
The DNA here is from genome assembly GCA_964552835.1 of uncultured Bacteroidales bacterium. GTDB lineage: Bacteria > Bacteroidota > Bacteroidia > Bacteroidales > CAYFUP01 > CAZKIR01. Next base: position 2,647 of record CAZKIR010000456.1, on the reverse strand, counting down.
GCGCCTGGTAGTGTAAAAGTGGAGGAGTTTTGCGGGGTGTATCCTTTTGGGCATGTTCATCAGATGATATCCGCGGTAAGTTGTGAACTGGGTGCCAGCGAACATCCCTTGGCCGCTTTGCAGGCTGCTTTTCCCATGGGTTCCATGACGGGTGCCCCGAAAATCCGGGCCATGGAGCTGGCCGATCAATACGAGAGAACACGGCGGGGGCTTTATTCTGGTGCAGTTGGCTATGTTAGCCCGGGAGGCGATTTTGATTTTAACGTGGTCATACGGAGTTTCTTGTATAATGCAGCGTCAAAATACTTGAACTACATGGCCGGCAGTGCCATAACGGCCCTTTCTGATCCCGCCAGGGAATACCGGGAATGCTTGTTAAAGGCACGGGCGGCGCACGGGGTTTTTGCTAACTTGTATTCTGGATGATATTTTCTTGAAAAATATATGTATTTTCGTGATTTAAACAGGAAAAAAGCTTGATATACTTCCATGCGTAAGAGGTTTATGATATTCCAAAAGGTTTTACCAATAATTTTTTGTTTCATGGTACCGGTATGCCCGGTTATCCCGGTTGAAGATGTAAGTGTCAATAAGACAAGTCTTTTGTCAGCACTCCAGGTGCGTTTTCATCATGGTTGCCTGATACCCCACCAGGAAAGCATCACGTATTTTATCCAGGACAATATTAACGGGATTGAGGTAGATGTGCCATTGGAACTGTTTAATAACTTGAACAACAGGGGATACACGAAGGACATGGAAACCGGGGCGGGGTATTATTTCTCTAACCTTGGCAACCCGGACGTTTACGGTAATGTTCATGGCTTGTTTTATTACCTGGATTATCCCTTGTTCAGGAGGCCCGCTCGCTTTAATGTGCGCCATAAAACCTGCATGGGCCTTTCTTATCTCACTAAACCTTTTGATATAGAGAAAAATTATTTTAACCGGGCCTATGGCAGCCCCGGAAATTTCTTTTTCATATTTTCGTTGGATTTCACTTATCGCCTTACCGATGTTGTCCAGCTATATGGTGGCCCCTCGATGGTGCACAATTCCAGTGGCAACTTGAAAATGCCTAATTTTGGCATGAATATGATAACCGGTAACCTAGGGGCCCGTTACCTGTTTCGCCCCCTTGTTCGACGGGATTTTCATTACTCGAATAAAGATTTTGACAAACACCATATCCGATTTACAGGGGCTGGAAATGTTCGGTCTGTAACCCGGCGCTCGGGGGATATTTTTATAAATACATCTTTTATTACGGATTACGTTTACCAATACCAGGAAAACCGTTTCGTGGGCCTGGGCTTTGATTTGTTTTACGACCCCACGGTAAACGAGGAAAAATTGGTAGAAAACCGGAGCGATTTAACTTACTGGCAAACAGGGGTGCATGGAGCTTATGAAGTGCTGGCCGGGAATTTGGGCGTTATCCTGCAAAGCGGGATAAATTTCTTTTACCCGCTACCGAAAGGCGGTGGGCGCTGGTTTAACCGCCTGGGGCTGCGCTATAGTTTGCCCGGAAAGTGGTACGTGAACGTAAGCATTAAAGCCCATTCGTATATCGCGGATTACGTGGAAACAGGGCTTGGATATGATATTTCATTTTAACCTGATCATGAATAAACACGGGAAAATAGCCACGGCAATTCTGCTGGCCATCTTGTTTTTTTTGGTTTCTTGCGAAAAAATTATCCTGCCCGATCCCGGGGCAAGGGTCAATCAATTCGTTAAAACAGAAAACTTTAACAAGATATTCATTAATAGTATTTTTTCAATCGAATTGATCCAGGACACGGTTTTTGGTTACACGGCCAACTGTGGTAAAAACCAGTTGGAAAATATCCTTGCCAGGGTGGAAGATGGCGAGTTGTTTCTTGAAGATCAAAATACATTTACCTGGATGGCCGATTATCAGCGGATTGAATTAAAAATCCATTTTCCTGCTATTAACCGGATGTTTATTGATGCCCCCTGCCAGTTGACCAACCGCGACAGCCTTAAGCTAAATAATTTTCAAATTATTTCATCCGGGAAGACCATTGAGATGGATTTGTGCATCCATACCAATTATTTTAGGTTGGTGGCGGGTTCTGACAATTACGGTTATCATGAAGTAAGGGGCATAAGCCGGAAAGCTTTTTTATGGCCACGTGGCTCGGCCTTGTTCCGGATGGGAAACCTTGCCTGCGATACCCTTTCCGTGCGGCAAAATAGTATTGCTGATTGCCACGTGCATGCCAATAAGTATTTACATGTTTTTATTGATCGATCGGGTGACGTTGTTTATTCTGGCGATCCAAGCATCTCGATCGATACCATAAGCGGGGGCGGGCAAATAAGGAAGCCATCTTCTTAGTAGGTGGCTTCTTTTTTTTATTATCGTATCAGCTTGTCGTTATTTTATACTTGCCTTAAACAATCCCGTAACATTCAGTGTTGGGAAATAAACTCAATCAAATCCCTGTAGCATAATTTAATACCCGTATTTTTTGACCCTGGTTAGCCGATTGGGGATAAGCTTAACTAAAAATCCCGCGGCATGATTTTTTCAATCAAGGTTTCCATTTTCTCGGGAGGGTACAATAACTCGAGATAAGCCTGGTTGCTTTCGGGATCGTCTATCCAGGTATTGTCACCG
>CAZKIR010000455.1:0-3496 GCA_964552835.1 uncultured Bacteroidales bacterium | reverse complement strand
TAAATATAAAATATTGATTATTAATGTTCAACTAAAAATATATTCGAGTGAAAAATACTGAAACTTTTTCTTGTATTTTTTATTTTTACTGTTCCAAAATAAAATTAAATTCAATACCATGAAAAAATTATTCTTTATTATGCCCTTGGTTTTCATGTTGTTTTCCTGCAACCAAAAACCAAGCATCAAATGGGTGTCTACCCTTGAAAGCGCGCCGTGGCAACAGATGCCCGAGGTAGAAAAAAGCAGCTTGCAAGCTGGTCAGGAAGCCGATCTGGAGATATTGACCGGATCGGAACAACAAGAAATCCATGGTTTCGGGGCTTGTTTTAATGAATTGGGATGGGAGGCATTGCTAAAGGTGTCGCCCGAGAAAAGGGACGAGATATTAAATGGTTTTTTCAATCCTGAATTCGGGTGCCATTTTACCTTGTGCCGCATGCCTATCGGGGCCAATGATTACGCGGTGGACTGGTATAGTCATTGTCCCGTGCCGGAAGATTACGAGATGGATCATTTTAGCATTGATCGGGACCGGGAACGCTTGATACCTTATATAAAAGCTGCCTTGGCAATACAACCTGATTTAAAAGTATGGGCTTCCCCCTGGTGCCCGCCGGCCTGGATGAAAATCAACCAACATTATGCCTGTAGGCCCGCCCCGGTGAACGATTTGTCGCCAGATAAAGCCGGGCAAGAAATGGTAACCCAGTTCCGGATGGAAGAAAAGGTACTGGAAGCTTATGCCTTGTATTTTGAAAAATTCATCAAGGCTTACGAGAATGAAGGCATTGACCTTTACGCGGTGCACGTGCAAAACGAGCCCAATTCCTGCCAAAATTTTCCTTCCTGCATTTGGCGGCCAGAGGATCTGGCTACTTTTATCGGCGATTACCTTGGGCCGCGGTTCGAAATGCAACTACCGGAAAAAGAAATCTGGCTGGGCACTATCGAACGGCCACATATCGAGCGGGTGGATACGGTGTTGCAAGATCCCGAGGCTAGCAAGTTTATCGAGGGGGTTGGTTTCCAGTGGGCTGGAAAAGGGGCTATCCCAAAAGTGAACAAGAAATATCCCGGGATGGATCTCATGCAAACCGAATCAGAATGTGGTGATGGCTCCAACGATTGGGACGCCGCGAAGCATACCTGGTCGCTAATAAGGCACTACATGGAAAACGGTGCCAATGCTTACCTTTCCTGGAACATGGTACTGGATGAAACCGGGAAAAGCCAATGGGGATGGAAACAAAATTCCCTGGTCACGGTGCATTCTGTCACGAAAGAGGTGAAATATAACCCCGAATTTTTTCTATACAAACACCTGAGCGCTTTCGTGCAACCGGGTGCACGAAAGCTGGCTACCATTGGGCAAGACCAGCAAGCCCTGGCTTTTTTAAACGGGGATAAGGTGGTGGTGGTGTATTTTAACACCGGCAAACAGAACAAGGCACTAGACATCAAGGTAGGGGAGCAGCTGTTCCGGGCAGAAATACCTGGTAATTCCATCAATACCTTTGAAATACCCCTGGGGTAAGAAGGTTTGAAATAACGGGTATGATTTTTTCACGCGGCTTTACCGGGGCCGCGTGAAAATCCCGTGCCAAAGCGCTCCCGCGGTAAAAGCATCGCACTACTAGCTAGAAACTTTCTTTTTCCAGGATATTTACCAGCGCCTGGTGAATCGCTCCGGCTTCCCGCATGTACCCGTCCCCATCGGTACACTCCAGGTGCACGAAATCTGGATAGTGTTGGCATAACGAGAGGTACACCTCCCGTACTTTTTCCTGAAAGTGGATGCTGGTCTCGTGGATATCTTGCTTCCCGTTCAGGTAAGCCCTGTCTTCTCCCTGTCGTTCGTTCTTTAGTTGTTTCTTGGTAAATGATAGGGGTACGTCCATGAAAATACTGATGTCTGGCCTGGGTATATTAAAATAGCTGAATTCTGTTTTTTCAATCCAGTCCCTCAGGGCTGTTCTTTTTTCAGCTTCCTTGAATTTCGCGCATTGAAAAGCCATGTTCGAATACACGTAACGGTCGGCAATGATCAAGTATCCCTCGTCTATCCATGATCGGACCTGTTTTTTCGCGTTGTCCCTGTCGCCCGCGTAAATCAAGGCCACCAGGTAAGGGTTTACTTCGTTGATATCGCCCAGCTCGCCGCGCAAGAATTTAGCCACCAGTTCGCCATATACAGGCGATCCGGTACGGGGGAAGTGGATATACTGGTGTTTCAGGCCCCGGTTATCGAGGTATCTCGTGAGTTTTTCCAGTTGGGTGGATTTGCCAGAACCGTCAAGGCCTTCTAAAACAATAAATTGCATTTTCTTTCTTTCTCTCGTCATGAATCGAAGGATTTCTGTACTTTCGCGTAATAAATTTTGCTTATTATGCGGCCTAAAGATACATTTTTTTCGAGGAAACGGACCCTGAACCTGAAAGGGAATATTTACGACTTGCAAACACCCCTGGTTATGGGGATCTTGAACATCACCCCTGATTCTTTTTATGACGGGGGCAAATATGGTACGATGGCCGGTATCGAGGCGCAAATTGACAAGATGATAATAGAAGGGGCCGGCATTATCGATACCGGGGCCTATTCTTCCCGTCCCGGCGCGGCTAATATCCCGTTTGAAGAAGAATGGGAACGCTTGGTGCCGGTGTTGGAATTGATCGCGCGAAAATACCCTGGCTTTCCCTTCTCTATCGATACTTTTAGGGCAGGTATTGCCAAAAGGGCGGTGCAAGATTACGGTGTGGCCATGGTTAATGATATCTCGGCCGGGGAAATTGACGAGGACATGTTTGAAACCGTGGGGGGCCTTGGCGTGCCCTACGTGATGATGCACATGAAAGGCACGCCCGGGAACATGCAAAAAAAAGCCACATATGACGATTTAATCCAGGAAATTATCAGTTATTTATCTGAAAAGGTGGAGCGGTTAAAATACCTGGGGGTACACGATATAATTATTGATCCTGGTTTTGGTTTTGGCAAAACAGTCGATCATAATTACCAGCTCCTGGCCAGGTTAAAAGAATTCAAGATATTCGAACTGCCCGTTTTGATTGGGCTTTCCAGGAAATCATCCATTTACAAGGTTTTGGGCACTACCCCCGGCGAAGCCCTTAACGGCACCACCGTGCTAAACACCATTGCCCTGTTAAACGGTGCCAACATCCTCCGTGTCCACGACGTGAAGGAAGCAAGGGAAGCAATTCGGTTGGTAGGTTTATATGTTGGGAGGTTGGGAGGTTGGTAGGTTTTTAGGTTTGTAGGTTGGGAGGTTGGGAGGTTTGTAGGTTTGTAGGTTGGGAGGTTGAGAGGTTGGTAGGTTGAGAGGTTTATATGTTGGGAGGTTGGTAGGTTGAGAGGTTTGTAGGTTTGGTAGGTTTGTGCTTTATCTGATATTTATTTATGAGTTTGGTCTAAAAACTCTTCGAGTGGTCGAAGACCCTCGAAGCGGTTACTCATTATCAATTAATTAGAAAA
>CAZKIR010000454.1:0-3507 GCA_964552835.1 uncultured Bacteroidales bacterium | reverse complement strand
TCTCGACAACGACGAGTTTGGCAATAAAGATGCTTTTTATACCAGGCTCATTTATGCAAAAATATTTTTATAGAAAGTATTGGGCAGTGCATAAAAGAAATACTATCAGTTATGATAGATGTTGTTTTGGCAGGTTGAAAAGGCCATAAGCTGCAAATTTTGGGTTGTTGTCGGTAGTGGATAAACTACAAGTCGCAGACTTATGATAGTGGGGAATTTATTTAGATCATGAAAATTTTGGTTTGATAATGAAAACATTTCAAAAAAATCCTGTATATTTGACCGACCGTTCAACCAAAAAGTGGACGATTTTTCAAGGAACTATTACTGGTCGGTTAGCCAAAAAGGCAAACCTGGAATTCGATGGAAAGCAGTTGGAGAGCTAAAAAAGATAAACGAAAGGGTATGTTCAAAAGTTTCCAACCCGTTATATCAAATATAAAAAACTATGTCACCAAGAACAGACGAGCAATTTGAAGAAATCAGGGAACAAAAGAAACAATTGATCATGAACACGGCCCTGGAACTTTTTGCCACCAATGGTTACCATTCCACTTCCATCCGGCAAATCACTGAAAAAGCCGGGATATCCAAAGGTTTGATTTATAATTATTACGAAAGCAAGGAAGAATTATTGAAAGCCATCGTGGAAAAAGGTATCCGGCAATTCATGAAACCTTTTGACCCGAATGAAGACGGGATTCTCACGGAAGAAGAATTCGTGTACTATATTGACGAGATTTTTCGCATGATGGAAAACGATCCCGGGTTTTACAAGTTATACTTTAGCTTGCTTTTGCAACCCGGTATTTTCGAGAAATTTTTCCTGAAAATAAAAGAAATGATAGCTCAATTTTCTAACCTCTTGATCCCGTTTTTCAAGCAAAAAGGAATTGACGACCCCGAACATGAAACGATGTTCCTGGGTGCTTTGCTTGACGGGCTCGGTTTTTATTACGTGAGCAACCCTCCCGGATTTCCCATCGAAATCATGAAACGTAAAATTTTCAAGCTTTATCATATTAACCCAAAAATTTATGAACCATGAAAAAATTTAATAAACCTTGGCTAAGGAGCTGTAAGCCAATTAGATGGATAGCCTTGGCATCCTTCTTGGTATTTACCTTGGGCAACACCATGGCCCAACCAAACCCCAAGGAAATCGTGCGGAAAGCCGATGACAAGTTCCGGGGCGAGAAAACGAGCATTAGCCAGATGAGCATGAAGATCGTTCGGCCTACCTGGGAACGGACCGTTTCTTTTAAATCTTGGATAAAAGGCACCGGGTATGCCATGACACTGGTCACCGCGCCCGCCCGCGAGGCCGGCCAAACCTTCTTGAAACGGGGCAACGAGATGTGGAACTATAACCCGCGTATTTCCCGGATGATTAAAATGCCCCCCTCCATGATGTCGCAAGGATGGATGGGATCAGATTATACCAACGACGATATCCTGAAAGAGTCTTCCATCGTGGTGGATTACAACCATGAGCTATTGGGAACTGAAACCGTCAGGGACTACGAGTGCTACAAGATCAAGCTTACACCAAAAAAAGACGCGGCCGTGGTATGGGGCAAGATTATCATGTGGATATCCAAAGATTCATATTTCTTTATTAAATCCGAGTATTACGACGAGGAAGAATACCTGGTAAAAACCGAGCTGGGATATGATATCCGGGAAATGGACGGGAGAAAAATCCCCACTGTGATGGAGATTGTCCCGGTCGAAGAAGAAGGCCATAAAACCGTGGTGAATATCGAGCGCATCGAGTTTAACAAATCCATCCAGGACGGCTTTTTTAGCCAGCAAAACATGAAAAGGGTAAGCCGCAGGTAACATAGTTAATGATAAAATATTTAATTGCAAACATTTAAACTATTTAATATGAATGATTACATTAAACTTGCCTGGCGTAATATCTGGCGGAACAAGAGGCGGACCCTCATCACCATCGCGTCGATTTTTTTCGCCATGTTTTTTGCCTTGGTCATGCGCTCGATGCAAGTAGGCAGCTACAGTCATTGGATAAATAGCCTGGTACAGAACTATGTCGGCTATATTCAAATTCACCAGAAAGGATATTGGGACAACCAGTCCATCAACAATACCTTTGATTATAAGGAGGATTTGAAAAAGAAAGTTTCGGGCGTAGAAGAAACCAAGGCCATCATCCCGCGGCTCGAATCGTTTGCCCTGGCTTCATATGGTACACGGACAAAAGGGGCCATGGTTGTAGGTATTGACCCGGACGAGGAGGAAAAATTCACTAAACCTTCGGATAAATTAATTAAAGGTAATGCTTTAACCGACAACAGCCAGGGTGTTTTAATTACTTCCGGTCTGGCTAATTACTTGAAAATCGGGATAAATGATACTCTTGTTTTGCTAAGCCAGGGTTATCATGGTATCACGGCGGCCGGCTTGTTTCCTGTTGAAGGGATTATTGAATTTGCTAACCCCGAGCTGAACCGTCGCCTGATTTATATAAACCTTCCCAGGTGCCAGGAATTTTACGGTGCCTACGGAAGGTTAACTTCCCTGGTTATTAACCTACACGATGAGGACGAGTTGGCCGAGGCCTTCAGCAAACTTAAGGAAAAACTTGATTTAAGCCAATATGAGGTAATGAATTGGAAGGAGTTACGCCCTGAAATGGTCCAACAAATCAAGTCCGACCAATCCAGTGGGTATATCATGCTGGGCATCTTGTATATGATCATTGGTTTTGGTGTGTTTGGTACCGTGTTGATGATGACTACCGAGCGCCGCAGGGAATTTGGCGTGATGATAGCCATCGGGATGCGGAAAGGAAAATTGGCCTTGATCCTGAGCCTTGAGATTTTGATGTTGGGCATCGTGGGTATTTTTACAGGCCTGGTAGGGGCTTTTCCCCTTATCCGGATCATGCACGAGCACCCGATCCGTTTTTCCGGGCAAGCTGCCGAGGCCATCGAGCAATATGGCATCGAACCGGTAATGCCCTTTGCCGTGCACGGGGATTTTTACATGGGCCAATCCCTTATCGTGTTGGTCATTTTCCTCGTGGCCGTGATGTACCCTATTTACTCGGTTACCCGGATACGGGCAGTAAAAGCAATTAGTGGACGACAGTAATGAACATAAAAACTTAATATCATGATTTGGTCAATAGCATGGAAAAACGTTTGGCGGAACAAAACCCGAAGTGCAGTGGTCATCGTGGCCGTTACCCTGGGCTTGGCAGGGGGCATTTTCGCGGCGGCCGTGATGGTTGGCATGGGCGAGCAACGTGTCCATTCCGCCATCTCTAACGAGATATCGCATATTCAAATTCACCATCAAAAATTTAAAGAGAACAATGAACTGAAATACACTATGAAAGGTGTGCCATCTTTACTTGATAGTATAAGGGGTTTATCAGAAGTACAAGGTGCAGGCAAACGGCTTAAGGTCATTGCCATGGCCAATACCGCCGGCAATGCTACCGGGGTAAGCCTAAACGGGATAGACCCGGGCATGGAG
>CAZKIR010000453.1:0-3509 GCA_964552835.1 uncultured Bacteroidales bacterium | reverse complement strand
CACGTGCAAATGCCTGATTTTACCCAGAATTTGAACCGGTATAGTTATTGCCTGAACAACCCGCTGGCTTATACTGATCCTGATGGGGAGTTCTTAATCCCTGCTTTGGTCACTAGCTGGTTACTTTTTACCGAATTGGGGTACGAAGTTCAGAAGTATGTTTCTCCTGTTGCGGTTCATATAGATGTTAAATTAGGTACGCACCAAACAGGGCTTGGATTTGATGTCTCGATTGGAGTGCCTAAAGCTAGGCCAGTCAGCTATCGATACAATTACGGCAAAACTTATTATTGGGAAACCTACGGCGACCATAGCGGATGGGAAACAAGAAAAGGTGGTGAATGGACGTTGTGTGGAATGATTAATTACTCTGGCAAATACATATAGTGGATTTGGTTACCCAAGAGAACAAACTACCAACATGATAACACTTGGAGGCCCATTCATAAATCTGAAATATGAAAATAACACTTATCTTGGAAACTTTAAATTGCCGGGATTTCCACATGGCGAACCATACTCTGATGGTTACCGGACAGCAGGCGCAAGGATAAAAGGAGGTCCACTTAAAATGGGCATGATACTACACATTGGTGATTCCCCCAGCCCAACAGGAATGCAACAGTTCCAAGATACTAATGGTGATGGCATTCCAGATACTCGTGCTTTTACTGGTGGAGATATTGGAGACACAAGTCAAAGTCATGGAATCTTTTATGTTGGTTTCGGTCCTTTTAGAATTGTCCGAGATACTGAAAATATCAGGCAAACTTTCCAAAATGATTTTGCTCACGATGGATTTAATGGAGGTAACCGAGGCAGTGATTATCCTTGGATACTAACTCTTGACCGAGACCCACGATGGTTTTTTCAGTTTGGTTGGGGAAATGGAAGTACTTTATATTAAAATCTGAAAAAATGAGAAGAATGAATTATATAACATTAGTAATGTTCCTTTCCTATTTATCATGTGAAAAAAGCGAAAAGTGTAATGATATGGATTTATCACTTAATAGAGTTGGATTAACAAGCTCTCAGCTACGCTTAGACGGCTTTTACTATGGCAATCCTGAATCTGATTGGGAAAATACTGTACGTTATGAAACGTTCGTATTTTATCAGAATGGCGTTTTATTAAGGTCAGGAGAAATATTAAACGACACCACCTTTGTATTGAACAAGATAATAAGACGTGACAGCCAAGGGGTTACGAAAACTGATATTAACCAAGAGTTCCATTTTAGGCAGTTTGATATAAGGCCCGATAGCACGAATAATTTTATAAAGTAAGATAGAAACCTCGGAGGAATCCGGGGATCTTGTTTTACATGCTATTTTACTTGTCTTAGTTTTCTAACTTTTGAAGCTCTTCGGCTAGCATGAATAACACCAAGAACAACAATTTCGGAGGCTTTGATTTTGTAGATGATAAGCCAACTCATGCAAACCGATTTTCGGTATATTTTTGTTTTAGTCCGAATTTCTTCGCATTCCCGAAATGCTAAAGGATTTTGCTCAATTCGCTCTATGGTCTCAAATATTTTATCCCCTACACGGATAGCGTTTAAAGGCTGGTGTTTAATATAGGCAATATAGCCTGTTATATCATCGATATTTTGGAGAGCGTTTTCGGTTACTCTTATCGAATAAGCTTTTGGAGTTTTTTCTTTTGTACTGCCCATCGTTGTTTGGCTTCAATTATACTTACAGTTGGGGAACCTTCGGTGTACTCAACCCACTTCTTAAAATCTTCTTCACTTATTGGTTCACCAGGCAAAGCATAAGAGTTTAAATCAGGCTCCTTTACAATCCTGATCAAATGCTTGTGCTCTAAGTCTTGTAAAGCCTTTAAAGAGTTATTTCCTGTAAGTTCTATTGTTACTATTTGCATAAGATAGTTTTTTACATTGAATAAGCTTGCCTTGTTTTGGCATCCCGAAAAAATGTGTCAATCATAAAATAAAGCTTTGATTTTGTATCAGAATCAAGCTTCTCGATATCTTCCAGGCGTTTAATGTCATTTTGTTTGTACTTTGCAAAAGCACTTTTCCCTAAAAAATAATCTACAGTTACCCCGAATACATCAGCTATTTTTTGAGCCATTTCAATAGAAGGGGCGTTTTCGTTACGTTCGTACTTACCAATAATATCTCTTGAAGCATTAACCGCTTTGGCAAAGTCTGCTTGAGACCATTTTTTTGCTTACGCAGCTCTGTTATTTTACTTCCGATGTTTAACATATATCACAAAAGTGTAGTGTTTATGAATATTTAACGCAAATATAGTAAATAAAGTTCTACAAATACAGAAAGAATTTTTTTACAGAATAATCAAGAAGTTCTACTTTTGTTGCACATGTTACACAAAAAAATTTTAAGCATAAAAAAAAGCGATATAAAATTGAAAAGAAAAATTTTGTATCTTATAATCCATATAAAGTTCTTTGAACAAATTTTTTGAAGGGGTTCTTTGAAAAACCGGAGTTGCTGTTGTAAGATGGGCTTTACTGGTATAGTTATTGCCTGAATAATCCGCTCATTTATACTGACCCGAGCGGGGATTGGGTAGAATATGTTATTTATGCAACATTTTTATACTTTAAAGGAGCCCATGACAATAAAGACCCGGAAACCGGCAAATGGGCTTGGAATCCATTAGACTGGGCCTATTTTGAAATTGGCGTTAGAACAAATTCAGATGGAGATGCCACAGTATATGGAGGTATAGGTACAGAAAAGGGCCAGGCAAGCTTAGCCTATCATAGCGAACATGGTTTCGGGATGGGGGATTTGTATAATTATGATTTTTATTATCCTTCTAAGAACTATAACTCCCCTGAGCAAAATGTTTCCGAATCTATTACTGAAATAAAACCTTCAAAATACTCATATTTTAGTGGACCAATTTATAAAGGAAGTGAGAAAGATGCGATAGAAATTATTTATGAGACCAGTGAATTTTTTGGAGGAATTGAAACAAAATTTTATGGAATGGAGAATGGTGATATTTATATTGAAGATGTAGCGGGCATGAAAAATGGAGAGTATCGCATTAACTCAATAAGAGGATGTAATTCCTATAGTTTAAGAGATGATAATTACTTTAGTGTAACATTTTATGGCATACCAGTTTTCTCAGCACATTTACATCCTAGATCTACAATCCCAAGTCGAAAAGATATTGATTATTCATTAAATAGAAATATGAAAAGCTTAATTATTTGTAGAAATGGCAATATATATGGAACATACGAAGGATTTTCTGGTAATGTTAATCATGTAAGAAACATTAAAAATGGTTCATGGAGCTTATTTTATTGGGATGGGCACTTTGATTACGAAAATTGGTGAAATGAAAAAAATACTAATTCTTATTATTTTTTTTGCTCAACTAAAATGTTGTATAATAGTTGGGCAGCAATCAATAAATTGTTTCAAACCCCAATTAAAGAATAGAATTGATCATTTAGAAATAAAAAAAATATATTATGATTATAAGAAAACTACTGG
>CAZKIR010000452.1:0-3525 GCA_964552835.1 uncultured Bacteroidales bacterium | reverse complement strand
ATTTAAACTGTGTTTTGTATAATATAAATATTTAACCACTAAAATAAGGGTAATATCAAAAATATAAAACAAGTTATTTTTTTTCATGATAAAAATACGCCGGAAGGCCCTTGTAAGGCAATTTTACTTGAAAAAGCCCGCCGGCGCCAGGGTATTTTTGTTCTTTTTTCGCGGGGGGGGTGCCGCCTGCCGTTGTGATGTAGAGGATATCCAGATTTTTACCGCCAAACGCGCATGAGGTTACATTGGGCACCGGAACGTGTACCCTGGCAATTAACTTGCCCTTAACGGGATCCCAGGCCGTGATTCCATGACCGCCCCACATGCCAATCCACAGGTTCCCTTTCGAATCGATCGTCATGCCATCCGGGTAACCCAGGCTATCCGGAATTTGAATAGCTATTTCACGAAATTGGATGGCCCCTGTTTCTAATTCATAATCATATGCTTTTACTTGCCGGGTAGGGGTGTCGATATAATACATGGTTTTCTTGTCGCCCGACCACGCGATACCGTTTGAAATGGTCACGTTTTCAATTTTTCGTTCCATTCTGTTATCATTATACATGCAGTAAAGGCCCCCGGCACCTTTTTCGCCTTTAAGGCCCATTGTGCCAACCCAAAAGCGCCCGGCAGGGCCGCATTTCCCATCATTAAAACGCGTTGTTTCTTTCTTTTCACCCGGGTTTATCACGAAACGTGTTTGACCGTTTGCAAGATCCACCCTGTAAATACCATCTTGCAGGGCAACCAGCGCGCTCATGCCCTTTTCGGGCACCACGGTCCCGATTAACTGTCCCATGTCGAAGGTTTGGTTTTGTTTGCTTTCCGGATGGTACAAGTGTAAGGCTTTTCCTTGAATATCAATCCAGTAAAAGGTGTCTGTTTCCTGGTCCCACAGGGCACCTTCCCCAAGTTTGGCCTGGGCGTCCAGGAGCAACTTGGCCGTGAATTCCTGGTAGTTTTGGCTATACATGTTGGTATGCATACTAGAAATAATGATGGTGGCGACTAAAATAATTTTTCGGGGACATTTCGTTTTTTTCATGGCTTTAATTTTTGATAAAATTAATGAATAAACAGAAAAATCCAGTTATTTTTACACGTTTTAAAATTATAGATAGGATATAAATGCTTGATAAACCCTTTTTTTATTGTATTATACCATGTTTGTTTTTTCCCGTGGCCCTGCATGCCAGCCAGGAAGTATCACCTAACGGTGAATTGCTTCTCGTGGCAGGCGGGTTCGTTTTGATGGTTATCCTTGTCACGATTTTCATGATCCGGAAAGAATACCTGAAAAGGAGGCCTGGTATTACTTTAATAACAAATGTTTTTCACGTGAAAACCCTGGAAAAGCAACCCCGGAAGCTCAGGAAAAGGGTGCAAGTCAGTATCTCCAACCGCTCGTCTTTGCCCGTGGAAATAAAAAACCCCGTTATTGTTTTTGAATCCTCACGGAAGAAGAGGGAATTTGAGGTATGCCCGCCCGGGCAAGAAGATCAATACCCCCTGCTCTTGGGAAAGAAGGTTAAACACGTGTTCCGGGTTGATCTAAAGCGTTTTTTCCAGTACGATGCCAAGTTAAAAAAATATTCCCGTATCCGGGTACGCGTTATTTCAACGGATGGGGAAATACTCGCGGAAAAAGGGGTGAAAATATAACTGTAGGTGGGCAAAGGGCAGGTAGCCAGACAAGTCGCGAAAGCTTGAAACTGGTTGCCAGGCCATCGGGTTTTGGTGCCCGGTACCTGCCCTTAGGGGTTGTGCCGAAATAACCTGACGTTTTAAACTTGTTCTTTTACCCTTTAACTTCCTTTAAAATTCATTAAATAGCCCGCTATTCGCAGAATTTTCAAGTCGTTAAAGAACAAAATATTTTCGTTTAAAATAGTCAACTTATTTCATTACAACCTCTTAACTTGCATGGTAAACCAGAAGGGTTAACTGCTTTTTTTCCCGAGCATCAGGATTTCGTTTAGTGTGATCTCGGTAATGTACTTCTTGGTGCCGTTTTTGTCCTCGTAGTCACGATAGCCGATACGGCCTTCCACGGCTACTTCTTCGCCTTTTTTCAGGAATTTCGAGGCTATCTCGGCCAGGTTGCCCCAGGCCACGATGTTGTGCCATTGGGTGTCTTCTTTTTTCTCGCCGTTACCGTTCTTGTAAACGTCGGTGGTGGCCATGCTAAACTTGGCCATCTTGCGGTTGTTGCTTAATTCTTTTACTTCAGGGTCTTTGCCCAGTCTTCCGATTAAGGTTACGCGATTTCTTAGTGTACTCATAATAAATTGTTTTTAATTAATAAATAAATGATATTGCAAATAAAAGGGTAATGGTTTGGATTAATCGTATGATAATCAAGTGTATTCGATTATAGGCGTTTGTAAACGGTTGTAAACGGGTAGGAGTTGAATTATAGACGAGGAGAATTTATTTTGCTAAAGCTTACGGCATTCCATGCCCCGAAAGTATATGGCCCTATCCAAAGCGAAAGTAGCTGCCGGAAGGCGGGACAAAAGATAATCAATTTGATGGTGGACAGGATAGCCCCTTCGGCACGTACCCTTCTCAAGTAGAAAATAAACTTTAAAACAAATAGGGCAGTGAGGTTTATTTTTGGCGGGGATTCCCTTGAACCTGGAAATAACAAGTTCTTGAATAAATTCTTGAGGAAACAATTTTTTTTGGGAACGCTTTATCCTAACCCGGTTTCATGTATGATTGCCATTTCACGAGGACGTATTTGATGTAATTGTTCTCGCGATTTCTCATGAAACCATACTCGTAGCAAAAAAGGTAAAGGTTGCCGCCCTTGGTTTTGTAGTAATGGGTGAAATACCTTGGGTCGAAACCCTCGGCCAATAAAATTTCTTCGCGAACAGTGGCCTTGCCTGCCTTGTTGAATTTTTTAAGGATCCGCCGGTTTGCTTTCAATCGCTTGTCGATGGTATGGTACAAGTTAGTTTCGTTTTCCTTGGTTTTTTTATACTGGTAAGCAGCTTTACAATAGGGGTTACAGAATTTTTTATCGGAGCGCCCGACAATTGGCTCGTTGCATTCTAAGCATCTTCTCATTAATTATCAATATTATAAGTGAATATTATACGAATATTATACGCATAAATATATAGTTAAATTTTGTTTTGGCCAATTCGCGGCTTAGTTTTATCAAAAAAAAAATGAAGCACATGGAAGAAATCAGGGTTTACCCGGTATATCATAAAAAAGAAAGCCGGATCGCGATCCAGTATAGCTACCAGGGGGAAAATGAAATTGACCAAATTACCCGCGGCCTGCCCGGGCGTGCATACAGCAGTAACCGGAAATGTTGGCACGTGCCTTACCGTGAGGATTACAAGGAATACATCACGGGAAAATACGCGGCCTGCCCCGTACCGCTGAAAATTATTTTCCCGGTGGATCCCTTGAACGTGGATACAGGCGGGCACCCCCCTGATCCCGCGAAGGAAAAAACGGGCGGCCCCGAAAAGGAAGGCCAAGCTACTATTAAAGCCGATATTG
>CAZKIR010000451.1:0-3531 GCA_964552835.1 uncultured Bacteroidales bacterium | reverse complement strand
AAAAAGCCTTCACGTACCAGGGAAAAGATATTTTTATTACTTCCCGTTGCCGGGATTCCGCGGGAAATAAATACGCCGAAATTTATCTTTCCAAGACGTTGAACCGTTACGGTTTACAAGTTAATAAGCATGTTTTTAGTTCTACCGGTACCAATATCATCGGTTTACAAGAAGGCCATAGGTACCCGGAAAGATATTACATGATATCAGCCCACTTTGATAGCAAGACAAATGATTCTATCGCCGCACCTGGGGCTGATGATAACGCGAGTGGAGTGGCCACGGTCTTGGAAACTGCCAGGCTTTTGTCTGCCTACCCGCTTGATTTTACCGTGAAATATGCTTTCTGGGATGAGGAAGAAAATGGCCTGGTGGGTAGCAAGGCCTTTGCAAAAAAAATTTCTGAACAAAAGGATGGTTTTGAGGGTTTATTGAATATTGACATGATTGGTTGGGACGGCAACGACGATAACCTCTTGTTAGTTGCCATTGATAGCACGTCCAGGAAATCATTGGAATTATACTCGGTATTGTCAAGGATACATGATCGGTTCTCGTTGGGTTTGCAAATGGATCAGGTTTTCAAGGAGGTTGGAAGTGACCAAACAGCCTTTTGGCGAGAAGGTTTGCCGGCAATAGGACTGCACGAGGACGTGTACGGTGATATGAACAAACATTATCATCAGTCAACCGATAAGATCGAGTATTACAACATCCGTTATTTTAGCCAATGTGCGACCTTGGCAATATTGTCTTTCGCGGAGATGAACATGAAAACAAAAAAATAAAGAACACGATTATGACAGATTTTATAGAAATTATTTTTGGAAGAAGAAGTATACGAGCATATAAAGATAAACCCGTGGACGATGCCACGGTAGAACAAATCCTGGAAGCTGCCATGGCAGCCCCTTCGGCAGTGGCCAAAGACCCCTGGCGATTTATCGTGGTAAGGGAAAAGGCTACCCTTCAAAGAATAAGCGATGGATTGCCTAATGGGAAGATGTTGGCCAAAGCTCCCATTGGCTTGGTGGTTTGCGGTGATATCAACGCGGCCCATGGCAACGAGTTAAGTTACATGTTACAAGATTGTTCGGCGGCCATCCAAAACCTCCTCTTGGCCACCCATGTCAATGGACTGGGCGCATGTTGGTTAGGCGTGCACCCACGGATGGAGCGGGTAGCCCATATCCAAAATGTTTTTCAATTACCAGAAAATATTATACCTATTGCCTCTATCGCTATTGGTTACCCCGACGAGCAAAAAGAACCCCGTACACGATATAAAGAACAATACGTGCATTACGAGAGATGGTAAAAAAAAGCCCCCGTTAAAGGGGGACTTTTGGATTTTCAGTTTATGGACGGTTGCTCCGCGATATTTATGCAATGAACCTATTCCTATTATTCACTGGGTTTATCTTCGCCCGGCGATTTTGATATGCTGTCGCGCATGCCGGTATCGGCCTGGATGTTTTTCATCTTGTAATAATCCATGATACCTAAATTGCCTGAACGAAAAGCTTCTGCCATGGCTTTGGGCACGTCGGCTTCTGCTTCAATGACCTTAGCGCGCATCTCTTGGGCCTTGGCTGTCATTTCTTGTTCTTCGGCAACGGCCATGGCCCTTCTTTTTTCGGCTTTGGCCTGGGCGATGTTTTTATCAGCGTTGGCTTGATCCATTTGCAATCCGGCGCCCACGTTTTTGCCGATATCAATATCCGCGATATCAATCGATAAGATTTCAAAAGCCGTACCGGCGTCCAGGCCTTTTTCAAGTACAACCCTTGAAATAGAATCCGGGTTTTCCAGCACGTCCTTATGGGTTTCAGATGAACCAATGGATGAAACAATCCCTTCCCCAACCCTTGCCAGGATGGTTTCTTCGCCCGCTCCACCAACAAGTTGCTTGATGTTGGCACGTACGGTTACCCTGGCTTTAGCGATAAGCTGGATGCCGTCCTTGGCCACTGCGGCTACTGGTGGGGTATTGATTACCTTTGGGTTTACAGACATTTGCACGGCATTGAACACGTCACGCCCGGCCAGGTCGATAGCCGTGGCCATTTGGAAGGACAGGTCAATGTTTGCTTTTGATGCCGAAACCAGGGCATGGACCACTTGTTCTACCTTCCCCCCGGCCAGGAAGTGAGCTTCCAGGCTGTTCCGGTTCAGGTGTAGGCCAGCTTTTGTCCCTTCAATCATGGCCCGCACGATAACGGTAGGGGGCACTTTTCTCCATCGCATCAGGATCAGTTGCAAAAGGGATATCCTTACCCCGCTAATAAGGGCAGAAAACCATAATCCCAGTGGGATAAAATAAAGGATAATCCAAAGGCCGATGATGGCCCCGACAATTATCGCTATGTAAATACCAATTTCCATAGGTTTAAATTTTAGGTTTAACAATTATTTTAAATCCTTGAACTTTGACTACTTCAAGGGGCGTTTTTTCTTTTATGTACTCTCCATTGGAGCAAACTTCCATGATGTTTTCCTTAATCATGGCCCGGCCAAAAGGGTTTAAGCGCGTCAATGCCATGCCCGTGTCCCCTTGTTTTATATTGTCTTCCTGGCTTTCGTTCACGTGGCCCATGATGTTGTCGTTTAACATGAGCCGTTTCCAGGTTTTTGATTTAAGGGACAAGTAAATGGTTAAAAAAACGGCCAGGGCAGTACCAATTAGGAAATACAAGCCCGTGCCAGGCCCGTGGTAATGGAAAGCCAGGTACACGCTGCCCCCCACCAGGGCAGCTCCAGCTATCCCGGCAATAGTAATCCCGGGCACGATAAGGAATTCGACCAGGAACAAGAACAAGCCGAACAGTACGAACAGGGCCAAGGCAATGATTGACATGGTTATTAAATATAAATTAGGCTAATTATTCAATAGTAGCGGTCAATCCCTTCTCCGCCAATTGTTGTTTTAACGATCTTAATTCTTTTAGGCTTCCCTTTTTTATCTCGCATTTCCCTTTGTAATGGACAATGAAAGTACACTGCTCGGCCTGTACTGAATCGTGCTTACAAACTTCCATCAGTGAATCAATAACGAAGTCAAAGGAGTGAAAATCATCGTTGTGGAGTATCAGGAATTTCAAGTTTTTACGGTTCTCCAGGATATCGTTAAATTTCGACTTGCCGGGAAAAATATGTTGGCTTTTCTTTACCATAATATTATATGTCTTTAATGGCGGTAAATTTAAAGATTCAATTTGGTTTCAGAAAACAATTCACTAAAATTTTAATGCTAAATTTATTTTGGTAATTGAATTTTCTTGTTGTTTTTAAAAGCGGTCACGAAAATTCCCTGGTGCCCATGGGCCATAAGTTTGTCCCGGGCCTCGCTGGCTTGTGCATAGGTTTTAAAATCCCCTATGGTATAAATCTTTAACCCGCCTTCGTTCACTATATATTCAATTTCTTCACCCGGGATGATTTTTTGAAATGATTGAATAATATCTTCTGGCATACTGCCCCTGAAAACCCCGATTTGTACCCGGTAACTTACCTCATCGGTAGTCTTGGCCA
>CAZKIR010000450.1:701-3562 GCA_964552835.1 uncultured Bacteroidales bacterium | reverse complement strand
AGTGATCAATACGTTTCCGTTCCTGATCATGAAAGCCTTGATTTAACCAACCAATTAACCATCGAAGCCTGGATCAAACCAGCAACAGTGCCAAGCACCGACATGCAAATCCTTAACAAGGAAAGTACTTACGAGATCGCTGTTAGAAATGGCGGGTACCTGGACGCCGCCATCGAAACCAATGCAACAGGTGGATGGTTTTGGTGTACAGGGGGTTATAGCAACATTTTGGACGGATCAGGCCTTACAGGCGATCCAAAAAACGAATTCAACTATTACAACCCGGATTCTGGTAGAGTAGTAAGTACGGTAGAAGGCCTGCCCAAGATGACAGCAGGAAACTGGTACCACATTGCTGTTACCTTTGATGGAAACGCCTACAGGGTGTTTCAAGACGGTAAATTACTCTATACCATCAGAAAAGACGGGTCAGGAAACCCGATTGCCGGAACCATCGTGAACACGAGTTCCATCGTGAATATCGGTAGAAGGCCCGACAGGCATTTCTTTAACGGGGAAATTGATGAACTACACTTGAGCGATGCCGTAAGGTACACGGATGATTATACCATGCCCACTTTCCCATATACCCCGGATCAACAAACTGCCTTGTTACTCCATTTTGACGAGGGAACCGGCACTACAGCTACCGATGCTTCCATTTACCAAAACGACGGGACACTCCAAAGAGGGGCGTCATGGGCAGAATCCACCAGTCCAATTGCCGGCGACCTGGTAAGCATTAATACCACCGGGCAGGTGATCCAGGCTGGCAACTCGGCCGATTGGTTATTGATCTATGATTACAACGGGAATGGCACGAACGGTACCGATTTTACCACGAAAGTAACCCGTGCGGCCGACATAGCTGCCGTGGGGCAAACCAGCAGCAGCAGCATTTTACCAGGGGGGCAGTATCCCATCACTGGTGGCACCATCACCTTATCAGACGTGGGCAATTTAACCGTGGCAGAAGGTTCCAATAACCCAAGTCCCGCCACCGTCAACGCTGGCACGGAAGGGGTTACCATGTTGCAGTTCCGTTTAACTGCTTCTTCGGCAGAAAATATTGCCATCGACACCCTTGGACTGCTTCCGGCAGGTATTGGTAATGATAACACGGATATCGACAGCGTGTTCGTGTACCGCGACGAGAACGAGAACGGGATTTACGATGCCTTCGTGGATACCCGCTTGGCCGCGAAAGGCCCTTTTCCCGGAGATAATGATTCCATGAAAATCGTGATAAACGATACCCTGCTCACCGGCGAAACTGAACACTGGCTCATCGTGTATAACATTGATGCAGGTACTAAAGTTGACAGCACCTTTAGCGTTTCCATCCCAACCTCTGCCTACGTGGAAGCCACGGGTGTTACAAGTGGTTCCAACATAAATGTGGTTTTGCCCAGCGACCCGGACCCAATACAAGGAAGGGAAATTACCATCTCGGACAAGGGAAACTTAAGCATGATGCTGGGCGCCAACAGTATTGGGGCTACCAACGAAGCCAGTGACGCGACCAACGTGAACATGGCACAATTTAGCTTTTCAGCAGGCGCTTCCGAACAAGTAAACATCTCTACCATGAGTTTTAAAGATGCTGGCGCGGGCGATATTACCAGCGATATTACCGAGGCAAGGCTCCATCGCGACATCAATGGAGATGGAATAGTGGACCCGGGTGACCCGATCATCGGGGCCACCACGGACTTTGGGGCAAACTTTGGAAATGCCATCTCATTAAACGGGAGCAATCAATACGTGGAGGTTAGCGATGCCAACTCGCTTGACATCACGGGCAATTTTACCCTCGAAGCCTGGATATATCCAACAAACCTTGGAGGGGACCAGGTTATTATTTCAAAACGGAACGACTCGGGCACTGAACCCAACTATTCCATGCGATTGAACGGGAATGCCGTGAACTTCTTTTTTCGTTATGGCTCTAATCAACTGGCTTTTACCGCCTCCTCATCGGTTATTACCGAAAACGAGTGGCAACATATTGCCGGCACATACGATGGCACCTATCTACGAATTTTCAGGAACGGGGTAGAAATCGCAGAAGACAACGTGGGCAATCATACACCACAGGTAAACGACAAAGAAGTATTTATCGGGCGCCGGGATTACTATAACCCTGGCGCGTATTTCGAGGGAACCATCGATGAGGTAAGAATTTCTGACGTGGCAAGATATACCGATAATTTCAATAAACCGACCGCGCCCTTTTCTTCAGACGGAAATACCTTGGCCTTGTATCATTTTAACGAAACAGGCGGAACAAGCGTGGACGATGCCAGCTCGAACAACAACGACGGGATTACGCTAAACTCCCCAACTTTTTCCGCAAACGAGGAATTTTCCGTGAAAGCAAATTTTTCCGGGCTTTCTGAAGAAATAATAGCCAACGAAACAAAAAACTATATCCTGGTTTATGATTTTAACGGGAACGCCAGTGACGGCGATACGTATAAAGCAAAAATCAACGCGAATGCTGATATAACGGCTATCGGCGAAACTTCTGGTGATCCTGTCTCCGTGCTGGGCGCCCCGGTTACCGGGAATACAAAAACCATTGCCACTACCGGATCTTTTACCGTGGAAACCGGGCCGAATAACCCGGGACCGAAAACTATAACAGCAGACGCGAGCAAAGTTCCCATGTTACAGGTAAAAATTACTACCTCTTCCGCGGAAGCAATTGATTTCTCGAGCCTTTCCATTAATACCATCGGTACAGGCCACGACGTGGACCACCTGGACACAGTGGCCGGGGTTGAGCTATACCTTGACGCGAACGCGAACGGTTTGTACGAGAACGGGATTGATCAATACCTGGGACAAGGGGCTTACGA
>CAZKIR010000450.1:0-691 GCA_964552835.1 uncultured Bacteroidales bacterium | reverse complement strand
CGACGTGGATGATGGAACAGCAAACCTTTCCACCTCAAACCGGAGGGTAGCGGCGGCCACCACGGAATACTGGCTGGTTATTCAAAATTTTAATAACCAAGCAGATAGTGGCGCCACCTTTACAGCCCGGGTAAACAGCCCATCTAATTTCGTGGCTACCGGTGCCAATACCGGAAATAACATATCCCCTTCAGGAAGTGCCATTATTGGTGGCACCCAGACCATTTCTACCCTGGGCAGCGTTACCATATCATTGGGGAACAATAGCCCCGACGACGAATACATAACTAATGACGCGGCAAACGTGGAGATGTTGCAACTTCAGATACAAACCTCGGCGGCCGAGGCGGTAAAAATAACAAGCCTGAAATTCAAGGCATCTGGCACGGGCCACGATACCACTGACATTGTCCGGGACAGCGTGAAACTGATACACGACTTAAACAATGATGGTTTATACGACGCGGGCATTGATACCCTGCTTGATTTTGGTAGGTTTTCAGCGGATAACGGACTGGTACAATTTGATTTCGGGGGAGATAGCGTGGAACTGGATGCCAATTATAGTTACAACTGGCTCCTGGTTTTCGATTTTGATACCTCGGCCAGCGATAACGAAACCTTTAAAACTTCCGTGGAACTGAACTCCTACCTTGAAGCAGTGGGCGTAAGTACCGGCCAAAATATTACG
>CAZKIR010000449.1:3295-3566 GCA_964552835.1 uncultured Bacteroidales bacterium | reverse complement strand
CTAAAATCTGGAAGGCAACACCATTCAATACACCCCGTTTCAGAAACCAGCGCGGCACTAGGGCAATTCCCGATAAGGCCAAAATTCAGGTTGTCCGGGTCAAGTTGGTTAGTTATTGTTGGCATAAGGGAATTGTTTTTTCAGTTAGGCTTTGATAGATCACTTTTTGGATCCGTGTACGGATGTTATCGGATATCAATTTATGGTTGGTTTGATCCGGGTGCACCCGGTTCGAGAGAAAAATATAGACCAAGTCATGATCCGGATCTGC
>CAZKIR010000449.1:0-3285 GCA_964552835.1 uncultured Bacteroidales bacterium | reverse complement strand
CATGGTGCCCGTGAAACCAGTGTGCCCGAAACTGTTCTTGGATACGATATCACAGGTAGGGCCAATTTTGTCGGGATCAGTCTCGGGCTTGTCGAAGCCCACGCCGCGCCGGTTCCCGTCATCCATGAAAGGGGATTCGACAAATGCCTGGATGGAGGCCGAATCAAGAAACCGCACCCCGCCATATTCCCCGTGGTTTAAGTACATTTGCATGAGTTTGGCCAGATCGCCCGCGGTAGAGAACAAACCGGCATGGCCACACGCGCCGCCCAACATGGCTGCGCCAGGGTCGTGCACATGGCCATGGATCAATTGCTTGCGAAAAATATAGTCATTTTCCGTGGGCACGATATCGTTCAATGAAAAATAATCCCTCGGGTGAAAAACCGTCCGTTTCGCACCAAGTCGTTGATATAAAAAACTATCCGTGTATGCCTCGAAGCGGGTGCCCGTTTCTTGTTCTATTATCTTGTAAAAATAATAATAACCCAGGTCGCTGTACTTGTAACCATTCCGCTCGCGTAAAGGGGAGGCATCTATCGCGGCATAAATGCTGTCACGGATGGCCATGGACAAAAACAAATTCTCGGCCACTTTCACGGGAAAATCAGGGAGAGGGCAATAGCTCATCACGCTATCGCGATAAATAAAATTCTTGTTCATGAAAAAATCTACCGTCAACTCGTAAGGAAAGGTAGAGGACAAGGACCGGCTATACAATTTCCCGTTTTTTTCCAGTGGCCTGAACAAGCGGATATAAAAAGGAATCCAGGGTTGCAGGCGGGATTGGTGGGCAAGGATGTCCCGGGTAATCAAATCTCCCTTGTTGGTAGTATCGAGGTGCGGGAAGTAATCCCCGAGCCGGGCATCCAGCGGGAACTTACCTTGCCCGTGAAACTGGATCAAGACAGGAAGGGTAGCGGCAACCTTGGTAATGGAAGCGATGTCATAAATATCCGTAAGTTTTACCGGGATATCTTCCATGTAAGTATGGTGCCCGAAACTTTTATGGTACACGATCTTTCGATCCTTGGCCACGAGTACCTGGCAACCGGGCATGGCCTTATTTCTAATCCCTTCTTGCACGATGGAATCGATCCGGGCCAATGTTTCAGAATCCATCCCGGCCTCTTCTGGCAAACCATGACTAAACCTTTTTAAATTCATAGGCCCCATCCCTTGCCTCACGAGAAAATTGCCTACCGTAACGGGCAATTTGCCCTTGGCTTGTATACCGCCAAAAATTACCTGGGCGGCTATATCTTGCGCATTTCTCGTGTCCTCGTAACACATCATCATGGCAGCATTTTTTTCTATCCCACTAAAGAATTGTAAGGAATAGGCATTGCCAAAAACCGAAAGTACCACCTTATGTTTTTTTGCCAGGGATTTAACCAGTTGGATGCTTTGATCGGTAATCCCGAAATGCTTGTATGCATACCGGCTAGTATTATGGATACCCACGATAACCAGGTCATGCCCTTGCACTTCCTGTTCAACCCGGGCGGCCATGGAGGGGGAAAAAGATTTTGGGACCTGTATCGCCTTCACGGGATGATATTGTTTCATGCTTTGTTGAAACATGTTCTCGCTTTCTTCGCCTATAGCTACCGAGATAATGGATTTCTCGTGCAATCTTTTCACGGGCACCAAACCACCGGGGTCCGAGAGCAAGGTAATGGCCCTGGAAACCAGTTCGCGGTTCACGGCCTGGTACTTTACCTGGTTTAAATCCTCGTGCAGGCTATCGATCCGGATGGGCTGGTATTGATCAAGGCCCGCCCATGCCTTCAGGGAAAGAACTTTCCTGCACCGCCGATCGATTACTTCCCTGGAAATTTCCCCTTTCCGTACCAGTTTTTTCATCCTTTCTATTACTTTTGGCACCTCCAGTGGAAACAAGATTATGTCGTTACCAGCTTGAAACGCCTGGGCTTCAATATCGCCGTGCGGCCCAAACTGTTCAACCCCCTTCATGTTAAACGCGTCGGATATCACGATACCTTTAAAGCCCAGTTCTTCTTTTAACAAGCCTTGCACGATAGCCGGGCTCAGGGTGGCGGGCATCCCTTCCTTTTCTTCCAGGGCCGGGATGTCAAGGTGTGCCGTCATGATGCCGCCGATCCCGTCGCGCACGAGTTCCCGGAAAGGGTATAATTCGATGGCTTCCAGTCGTTCGCGACTATAATTAACGCGGGGCAAGGTATAATGAGAGTCGGTTTCGGTATCGCCGTGCCCGGGAAAATGCTTACCGGTGGCCAGCACGCGGCTATCTTGTAATCCCATGGTATATGCCAGGCCTTTCCTTGCCACGTTTTCCTTGTCTTCCCCGAACGAGCGGCTCGATATGACCGGGTTCTTGGGGTTATTGTTCACGTCGAGCACCGGGGCAAAATTCACGTGCACCCCCAGGCGGTTAAGTTGTGCACCGATGGCACGGCCCATCTTGTATACCTGGTAATTGTCATGGATCGCCCCAAGCATCATTTGTTCCGGGTAACGAATGGTACTGTCCAACCGCATGGCAAGGCCCCACTCGGCATCCATGCCTATTAGCAAAGGTACTTTTGCTTTTGCTTGAAAATGGTTACAAAGTTTAGCCTGCCTTACCGGGCCGCCTTGCATGAATATCAGGCCACCGATATGGTATTTGGTAACCAGGCGTTCCACTGCCTCGCGATGGCCAGGCCCTTTGTTAGAATAAGCAGCGACCATCAGGAATTGCCCGATTTTTTCTTCCAATGACAAAGAGGACAAAACAGAATCAACCCAGTCAGGGTTGGCGTCCAGGAAGGCAGGTTCCATGCTAATCCTTTCACTATCTTGAATATCTTGTGCCCCCGGTGTCATGTGGCCCGCGAACAATAGCAGTACAAATATGGACAGAATAATTACCCCGAGATGTGTTTTCATATCAAACGTTCCTGTATCTATTCCTAACTCTACGGTTAAAACCGCTGGAAGTTGTGTTCTTGTTAGTAGTTTGTGATAAAAAATTAACTCAAATATAATAAAAGGTTAGGAAATTATTTGGGCTCCTTAGGCTATATTTCGTAACAAAACATTAACTAGTATTATTCCCAAATTTTCTCAAAATACCACAGCCGACGGCAGGGGGGAATTTCAGGCATACATGATATCTCCGTTTAAACCACCTGTATTAAATTTTTATACTTTTGCCAAATAATGTCAGAATATTTTGATCAGGCTAAAAAGTGCCTATTTTTGCACTAAGTGCATGTAAGTAAATAAAGTTTACAACCTGTAAAATTTTTATTATCTTTG
>CAZKIR010000448.1:0-3567 GCA_964552835.1 uncultured Bacteroidales bacterium | reverse complement strand
GGGGCAGCCTCGGTCATCCCGTAACCCTCGAGCACTTCAAAACCCAAGTTGCGAAAAAACCGGTGGATCTCCACCTCCAGCTTCGCGCCACCGGATACCATGTACTTGATGTGCCCGCCAAATTTCTTCTGCACGCTTTTGAACAAGATTTTTGAAAATTTTCTTGAACGCACGGTATTTGACAAACCATACATGATTTTTCCCGGCTTACTGGCCTGTATTTTTTTCCGGATTCCCTGGTACATCATCTCGTATAGCCGTGGTACGCCAATCATATGGGTAATGGCAAAGTCTTTAAGGGTAGAAGCGATGGCTTCGGATGACAGGGAAGGTGCAAATACCACTGTACCCCCGGCATAAAACGGGCCAACCATGGTTCCCATCAAGGGAAAGGTATGATGCAGGGGCAAGAGTATCATGACCCTGTCTTCGCTCGTGTAAATAGGTACTTTGTCGCATACGGCTTCCAGGTTGGTAAGCAAGTTTTGGTAAGAAAGCATTACGCCCTTGGGGTAGCCGGTAGTACCGGAAGTGTAAAGGAGCATTGATGTTTCTTCCAAGCTTGGAAAAGGCAATTCATCAGGCTGGGCTTTTGATCGTTCAAGTTTGATGCTTTCCAGGTTAACCAGGTTTGGTTTAAAATCAATTTCTTTTAACGCGGAATCTAAAACCTCTTTTTTTGCAGTTGAATAAAAAATGTAGTTGGGTTTCGAGTCTTTTAAGATAAACGAAACATCATGGGCCGTGGATAAATGGTCAATAGGCACGATGATCCCCTCGTTCTGGATAATCGAGTAAAAAGAGTAAAGCCAACCGGGGCTGTTTTCGGCAAAAATTACTACACGGTCGCCTTTTTTAATATCAAGAATGCCCGAGTATTGCTTGATAAAATGAAGAAAATCGTGGTAACTAATTTTATTTTCGCCATCCATGATAGCTACTTTACCATGATTGGCAATCATTTTTCTCTGTCCCATAATAATTTGTGTAAAGTTTGTACTACTCTTTTACTATAACAGGCCAAATATATATTAGTTTCACGAGAAGCAAAATTTATTTTTATTATTTAGGTTTAGCGGGAATTTTCAGTCCATTAAAAGATCAACGAGGTGGCCTGTTATGATTCCTGAGGTAATAATTATGACCATCATACTGGATTTTTTTAATAATCTTTATCAGTTCAAGGGATTTATGGGGTTTATTGATTTTTTTCCACGTGCAAGGATCTACGGTGTCAATTTTTCTTGTATTGTTGTCCAGGCTTTTTCAAGGTTTTTCGAGATGGCAGAACCGGGGTTATACTCGTTAATACTTTTTTCGTGTACCATTGATTTCACCACTTCTTCGTCAAATGGGATTTCTGCTACAACCGGGATTTTTTCCATGGCTAAAAAATCTTTGATATGCTTGCTAGCCACCGGGTTTATATCGTGCTTGTTGATGATGGCCACGGCCGGGATGGTAAAGGTGCCTATAAGCTCGACAAGCCTTCGGGCATCGTGCAGGCCGGATTTAGTAGGTTCAACCACCATAACCACTAGCCTGGTCCCGGAAAGGGAAGAGATGGTCGCGCATCCTATTCCCGGCGGCCCGTCAGTCAAGATAAAATCAGCATGGGCCTCTTTGGCAATATCTTTCGCTACTTTCCGTACCCGGGTGACCAATTTCCCCGAGTTTTCTTCCCCGGGGCCCATCGTGGCATGTATCAGTGGGCCAAACCGCGTATCTGATATATACCAGTAATTGTTTTCACTCCTTTCGGAATGAATAGCCCCTAACGGGCATACCCTTTCGCATAAGCGGCAACCTTCGCACTGCATGGGGTTTATCTCGTAATATCCTTCCATGTTAAGGTGGATGGCATTAAAACGGCAATAATCTGTACAAGTCCCGCAAGCCGTGCAGGTATCCTCATCAATTGATGCTATCCAGGCACCATGGAAGGTGTGTGTTTCTTTAATGGTAGGTTTCAATATAAGGTGAAGATCGGCGGCGTCTACATCGCTATCACAAAATACGGCATTTTTGGTTATGAATGCCAGGGCAGCGGTGATGGTGGTTTTCCCTGTACCGCCCTTGCCGCTTAAAACGGTTATTTCATGCATTTAGCAAAACCCTCCTTTCCAGTGTTTCAATTACTTTCAAATAACTGTTTTTTATTTCTTCAGGAATTTCATGGGATAAATTCCCATCAGCATAGCTGGAGGCAAATTCCCTTGAAAAAGGTATTTCTCCTAATAAGTCAATTTCTTTTTCGCCTACGAATTCATAAATGGTATTATTGCCCAAGCCTGCTTTGTTGATTACCAGGCCAAATGGCTTTTTTATTTCTTCCAAGAGGGCTATCATGAGCTTGAGATCATGAAGCCCGAAGGGGGTCGGCTCGGCCACCAGGATCACGTAATCGGCATCGCTGATGGTTTCTACTACCGGGCAACTGGTACCAGGTGGTGCATCATAAATTAACAGGTCTTTTTCGGTTGATCCCCTTTTTTTAACATCTTTGATAAGCATGGTTTGCATGGCCGAACCAATGGCCAACTCGCCCTCGATTATATCTTCGTCGCGCGGTGTAATATAATAATTTACTTTCCCGATGGGCCACGGGGTTTCGGTAAGGGCACCATGGGGACAGGCTACCAGGCAGGCCCCGCAAGAGTGGCATAAGCTGGCATTGACCTCCGCGAATTTCACGGGCGGGATCACCACGATGGCGTTAAACTCGCAGTATTCAACACATTTACGGCAATAAGTGCATTTATCGGTATCGATTTCTGGAATTCGTTGGTAAACATCATCTACTTGCCTATTGATCGCATCGGGGAAAAACAAAATGTCATTGGGTTCTTCCACGTCACAATCAACTAGTTGTACTGTTACTCCACGGGTTTCATGGAAATAATGGAACAAGCTTACCGCGACGGTTGTCTTACCGGTACCACCTTTTCCGCTGGCTATGGCTATTTTGTATGGCATAATTCAATTGAATGTGGCAAAATGGAACATAATTGTATAATAAAACAAAAGCAACCCGGGCAAAATATCAAGTAGCTTTATGGATCAATCCTGGGAGAAAGCTGGCCGGGTTGCTTTATGTTTTTCTATCATGAACACTGTTTAGTGCCTTGCATTACATGTTGCCACGGCCAAATCCTTTTCCATTCCCTCCGCGGCCACGGCCTAAACCAAGGCCCCTGCTGATTTTTCTTCCAAGTCCACGGCCAAAACCCCTCGGGAGATTAAAATCTTCCTCCTGGTTGCCGGTAGCCTTGTTGTCCGGGTTGCATTTTCCTAATTTTCTTCCGGTCATGGAACCTTGTCCCATGGGGCCGGTCCTGTCAAATCCTGGCATAATGTGTATTCTTTTTAGTTCTATAATTTGTTTTTATTTTCCATCAACAAATATAATGAGAATATTCTCAAAATAAAAATATTTTTTGGTTTTTTTAAAATTTCTTGTTTTAACTTACATATAAGGTAGCTAGGAGAGCTTGAAAAAAGAATACAAACGTTAAACAATAGTTTTTTCGAGTTTCTGGTTCACCCTTTGCCCATCTTTTTTTACAA
>CAZKIR010000447.1:1125-3573 GCA_964552835.1 uncultured Bacteroidales bacterium | reverse complement strand
GGTTATTTCTTTGAATTTTTTATCTTTATTCATTTTCAAATTATAATTTGGGTTGGATTTCTTCTTTATACAGTTTGTAAAAAGCTTCCTTTATTTCATCCCGCGCCCGGTAATATTCCCTTTCAACAAATTCGGGCGTTCCGGTCGCGTGCGAAGGGTCTTCGAAACCCATGTGCAAACGGTGTTTTACTTTACCGAGAAAAGCCGGGCAGTTTTCGTTGGCGCCCCCGCAAACAGTAATCACGTACTCCCACTCTTTATCGAGATAATCATCCACCGAGTCGGAAGTATGGTGACTGATGTCAATGCCGATTTCTTTCATTACTTCCACCGCTTTCTGGTTCAGTTTTCCGGAGGCTTCGGTCCCGGCCGATTCTACTTCCAAACGTTCATCGAACGACTTTAAAAATCCGTGTGCCATTTGGCTACGGCAACTATTGCCTGTGCATAGAATTAGTATTTTCATATCTGTAAATTGCTAAATGGTTAAATTAACTGTTGGTTGTCATTTTTTTATTGGTTATTTTCCCGTGTTTGATCTTAGATATTTTTATTTGTTGAAGATATTATTGAATTTAATTCAAATTGATCGCCGGTATTACAATGGATGTCAGCCGTTCTTACAGGTTCAAAAAACGATTCGAACAGAAGAAGATATTTTTCTATATTGGTACTGCACAAGCAGTAATTAACTTTTAAGCCATCAATCGTGCCATGTATAAGGCCTAATTCTTTTAATTCATTTAAATGCTGTGATACTGTACTTCTACTAAGTGGCAATGAGCCTGAAATATCCCCGGAAATGCAGGTTTTTGTTTCGGCCAGGAATTTAAGAATGGCAAGTCTTGCCGGGTGCGAAATAGCTTTGGCAAAGCGTGCAAGTTCCTGGAGTTCAGTGTTGAAAGCATCTGTTCTTATCATCGTGTTTCATTTTATGTCGTATGGCGTAAAATTACGACATTTTTTTAATTAACCAAAACTATTAAGACCTATTTTTTGGATATTTTCTTACGTAAGGTAATGTCCTGTATAATAAAGGTTTTTTTATGATCTAAGCTATTATTTATTTTTTATGGCGTTTTCGCCCGGGCTGGTTGTGTTTTTTGTATAATCAAACTGCTGTTGCAGAAAGAATATGGCCGACGCAACAATAGAGCCGACAACAGCCACGTCGAAAAGCGTGTAAGCGTATCGTACGATGTTGTAAATGGCATCAAATTTTATCATCATCAAAAAGCCTGATAAAACAGCCAACGCGATAAAACTTATTTGTGCCTTGTAAACATTAAGGTGTGCATTGCCCGCGTTATGTAATTTCAGTACCGCGTAAAATCCTATTAACAGTGAAACCACCCCGATAATAAAATGGTTTTTGTCGAACCATAAGCTGTCGGGCAGGATATATGCATGTAAATCAGGCTTTAAATAAACCAGGGAAAAGCTAACCGAAAGGATAAGGTAAAACCATGTCAGGTGGGGGGCAGTAATGAAAAGGTACCTGCGTTTCGCGTTAAGCCTGATGGCAAAATAAATTGCCATAATTATCAACAAGAACAATAAAGCCGGGTACTCGAATGCCTTGATGTATTCCTCGCGCACGACTGATGACCACACTGCAAAACCGCTAAGCCCTAGACGTTTATATTGGGGTTCGTGCACGGGCTGGCCATCCTTGCCAACAGGAAATTTCAATACTTGGGCAAAGAACATATCCGATGTCGAGGAATGACATTCCTTGCAGCTATTTGAACCAATAGCGGCATTAGCCGGGAGTATATCGTGGTTATACTTGTGCACATTGCCATAAGGCGAAGCTTCCCAATCTCTCATGGGGATTTCGTGATAAACTTTGCCCGACTTATAAACACGGTTGTTCATTACCCAAACCACTTTTTTTCCTTCCATGGGGTAATTTATATCGTTCAGTTTTTGGGAAAGTGAGGCTATGAGCGCATCAATTTCTTCGGGACGGTTCACTTCAATCACCATGTCGCCATTGTCATCAGTTATTTCTGCTAATTGAGGATAATTTGATGAGTCGTTTTGAAAGGTGATCCACATCTTATACACATCGCTCATTTTGGGTTGCATAAGCCCTTTCTTTCCTTCAGTGAAAATACCAGGCCACGAACTATGTACCCTGTTCACGGGATATATCATGCCTTTGTATTTACCCAGTTGGGGTTTAAAAGCAAAGGTAGGTTTATCATCATAACCCATCATCTCGAGGTCGCCATAATGGTTCCAGTATTGCATATCGGGACCGTAGAAGGTCCAAAGGTGCTTGCCTTTCGTGGGTATTTTTGTCCCCGGGTTAAACACGTCACTTGCCACGTAATGGGCCGATTTAACATACCTTTCCGGAACGTGGCAGGTTTGGCAGGCTAACTTGTTGAGATGGAGGTTAGGCAACCAGGCGTGCTTGGCGATTGGGGCACCCATGTAACC
>CAZKIR010000447.1:0-1115 GCA_964552835.1 uncultured Bacteroidales bacterium | reverse complement strand
AGGTTCGCATGGTATTATCGAGGTCGTCGCGGACCACCCCGCCCGGGTCATCGCCCTTGGCAAACTGGTGTTCTTCCCGCCCGTTTATTCTGTTGTCAGTTGCCATGCTCCCGGCAGGATGGCAATCCACACATTTAAGGCCAGAGTTTAAATGAACATCCGTACGTTCCCGGAAGTTAGCCCCTCGTTTTTTATACCCGGGTTTTGAATGGCAATAAAGGCAAGCCGTATTGGTGGGCTCTTTTATAATCTTAGGTTCTACCGTACCGTCAGGCTTGAACATTTCTTTGTTGTAACTTACCGAAACGGGTGTTTTATCCGCTACGGAACCTGTTACATTACCAAAACCCGATGCTGCAAGAGCTGCATACCGGTAATTCAGGTCTTTTATTTGCTTTACCCTTTCATTGTTGTCATATCGGGGCAGGTGGCACAAGTAACAATCGGCTTCTATTACTCCACTGGCCAGCCATTGTGCCTTATAATAATCGCCATCCAAATTGTTTTTTGCCCCATCCATATAATGATAAGCAGTATCGGCCATTACTTTGTCGTACCGCATGCCTTGGCGGTCATATTCAAGCGAACCGCCCCCGGGATGGCATACACCACATTTGTTCACGAAGGTATATGAAGTAAGATCAAGAAGCTTTTCGTTG
The DNA here is from genome assembly GCA_964552835.1 of uncultured Bacteroidales bacterium. Taxonomy (GTDB): domain Bacteria; phylum Bacteroidota; class Bacteroidia; order Bacteroidales; family CAYFUP01; genus CAZKIR01. The sequence continues at coordinate 456 of CAZKIR010000447.1, read as the reverse complement.
GTATTTTTTTTGGCCGACAAATAGGTGTACAATGGGGCTGGCGAACACCAATTGCCCCCGTAATTGCCAGGATGCGAAACCCATTGGGCCCGGTTTGCCTGTATGCTGTCCGGTGGCTCGTTCATCCCCTGCTGAAAATGGTAACCCCGTGTAATTTTATTATAATCATGGCATTTTCCGCAGGTTTGCTTTGGAGAATATGGCTTCCCGGTATTTTTGCCAGTTACGGGGTTAATGGTATCCCCATCTTCTGTTAACAAATAAAAGGGCGGGCAAACCCCAACAGGCGAAACATAGTCTTTAACTGAAGTCGTTTCAGTGACCGTATGTTTCATCATTAATAGGGATATGATAATCGCAACCAAAAATACAATGCTTATAATGGTAAAAGTAAAATTTCTGTCTTTCACTCGAATATATTTTTAGTTGAACATTAATAATCAATATTTTATATTT
>CAZKIR010000446.1:0-3582 GCA_964552835.1 uncultured Bacteroidales bacterium | reverse complement strand
GGTTTCTTCCGACTGGCAACCGGCTTCACTTTCCAGCACCAGGCACACGCTTACCATGCCCGCTTCCCTGGGTGTTACGGTTGCTTGTGAAGTGCCTTGCCCGCTGGTTATTTCTGCCTTATCGCTGCTCCAGGTATAGGTTTCGGTGTCCGTGCCATTAGCTTGGAAAATATATTCCAGGGAATTCTCCGTGCTTTGATGATATTCAAACAATTGTAGTCTTGGCCTGGGCTTAAAGCTTACATTTACCGTATCAGTGTTTTGGCACCCGTTTATGTCCGTAACGGTAAGCGAGTACGTACCTGCTTCTTGTACAGAAATATTTTTTGAGGTATCGCCCGTGTTCCAGGTATAAGCGGGGAAATCGCTATCTGGGGCAAGTTCTACTGTTGTTTCGCAGGTGTTCACGTCATCTCCTAATGAAAATTCGGGCAATTCCTGACAGTTTGTTCCTTCAGGTGTTTTGATGATATAGATCTGTTGGTTTTCTCCCTCGTTTTTGGCGTTACCACCCAGGAGATAATAATTGTCTGATGTTATTTGAATTCGCTGGGCATCATGTAGCTTTAATTCATGAAATGTTTTTGCCCAGAGTGAATCACCGTTCGGGTTTAATTTCAAGGCACAGGCCTTCAGGGTATCATCTTGGCTTCCTTTTACTTGTTTTGTTTGTCCTGCTATCAGCAAGTTTCCTTCTTCATCAGCCGTGATATCATGGGCCTTGGCTTGTCCATTTATTGTTAATTCGTTTAATAAGGAAAACCCTTCCCCTTCCGAGAACTTCATGATCGGGATTCTGGCTACCCCTTCTATGCTGTCTGCCACTTGCCCGGTAAGGTAAACCGTACTGCCCGTGTTTTTTGTCATGCTTGTATAATACGCGTAGCCATCATATCCCGGGAGCTTTTTGGTCCAGATCGTGTCCCCTTCCAAGTTCATTTTCACGAGGTACTGGTCCATCCATTCATCCCCTTCCAATTGGGATAGGGCAAGGATGATGTAGTGATCATTGTCCCATTTTATCACGTCATCGGGTTGGTTAACATCTTTTCCCGTGCCCCATCCAAGTATTTTTGTCCAAAGCGTGTCCCCGTCATAGCTAGAGCTCGTGATATACAGGTCCTGCCTGTCGAGGCTATCGGGGGCTTTCGTGTAACCCACGGAAATGATTTTGTCTTGCAGGCTGGTAAGGCAATAAATATCTTCCTCATCAGCCCTTCCCCAAGTTTTCGTCCAAATGGTGTCGCCATCCAGGTTGATTTTCATGAGATAGGCATCCAGGTAATTGCTGTCCTTTGGAAAACCATACGTTCCCCCTATAATTATGCTGCTATCAGTTAATTCCATCATGTCGTTCATGGATTCATTAAATGAATTATCAAATACTTTGCTCCAAAGGGTATCACCATTCGGTTGTATTTTTAGCAAGAGGTGATCATGATAGCCGGGCGATTGCTCTTGTCGGCTACATACCAGGTAATTGCTGTCACTGGTTTCGATGATGTCTGTTAGGTTTTGCTCCAGGGGAAAGGAGTACAGTTTTTCGAATGGCCCGTTGTGGTTACCGCCAGGTCCCTGATCATCAAGTGGGCCTTCCACGTAAACCTCTAAGCAGGTATCCTCGGCCTGGCAGCCAATCATGCTTTCAAGGACCAGGCACACGCTGATCATGCCCGTGTCAGTAGGCGAAACAGTTGCTTGTGAAGTGCCTTGCCCACTAATGATATCAGCTTTTTCACTGCTCCAGGTATAGGTTTCGGTATTTGTTCCATAAGCCTGGAAAATATAGTTGGGGCCATCATCACTTTGGAGGTATTCGAATAATTGCAGGGAGGGATAGGGATAAAAGTTAACCTGTATCGAGTCGGTGTGTTGGCATTCAATGGAATTCCCGGCCGTCAAGCTATAAGTCCCCCCTTCTGCTACTTTGATGGTGCGGCTTGTTTCACCCGTGTCCCAGTAATAAAAAGAATAATTGCCGTCCGGGCTAAGCTCCACGGAATCCTGGCAAGTATTTATATCGGGGCCAAGGGTGAAATCCGGTGGGTTTTCACAGCCTTCCAAATCATCCGGGTCGCTATAAATAAACCCTTCAGACTTGAAATCATGTAAGCCGTTTTCGGGAAAATCAAGCGCGTACAACGAGAATACCTGGCTAAGGCAAAAGAATAGGAGGATAATATTTTTTTTGGGCATGATGATATTTTTTAATAATCGAATGTATAACTTTTCTTACGATAATCCATTAAAAAGGATATTCATTTAACATCAAAAATGTTAAAAATAATAAATAAGGTTATTAAAAGAAATATTATGGCCGTCTTTTTTTCCTGAAAAATACGACAAATACGGCTCCCGTTATCACGAGTATGGCACCTATCACGGAGGGTATGTTCATGTGTTCCGGTTCAATCCAAGAAACATTTTGGTGCCCCAGGATGGCCATGATGATAAAGGTAATGATGGGGTTCAGGGTAATGATGACACTGATTTTGTTGGCTTCAAGGTATTTAAAAGCCAATGCCAGGCTCCCGTATGCAATCAGGGTGTTTATCCCGCCAAAAATTAGTAAAGCCCAATCTACCCTGGTAATTTCCGGAAAAACCCCAAAATCGGTCAAGGGAATGTACAACAAGGCCGGTAAACCGTAAATTATAAGGTTTAATTGCTGGGCAGGATAGGATTGCACGAGCCGTTTTTGCAACACGGCATAAACCGTCCAGGATACCGCGCCAAAAATAACCCAGAGGATACCCTTGTTATAGAAGATATTTTTGCTAAAAAATTGAATTTGCTGTGAATAAAAGAAAATGAGGCCGGTAATGACCAGGAAAAACCCCAAAGCTTGTTTCCAGGAAAGAGATTCCTTGTAAATCACGAATCCTGAAACGGCCAGGAGCATTGGGCCAAGTTGGATAAAAACCTGTGCATTGTTGGGCGAGGTAAAATGAATGCCTTTCATGAAGCCCAAGTAGTTCATGCCCAAAAATATGGCGGCAAGGGCCAGCATGAGGGGGGCTTTCCAAAAAATTCTTAATTCTTTTGGGCGGGCTATAATGAAATAGATAAGAAGAATTGTAAACGCGAGGGCAAAACGGAACCATACAATCGTTTCGGGGGGGACGTGCCGGGAAATTACTTTCAGCACGATGGCTAGAAAACCCCATAAAAATGCCGTTATAGAGGCAAACAGGATTCCTTTAATGGTATTTTTTGGTAAATCTATTTTCACATTTTGCTATTAGAAATGCAAATGTAACAAAAATTCTTCCGCGCGTTTTACCGTTCGTGCACAAAATAATTGGTGCGCGTTCATTTGTCAATGCTTCAAATACTGTTTTTTTTAACCAGGCCATGGACAATGCCTTGATTGACCCTATGTTGGCCTACGTGAAATCGGCCTGGCAACGGGTCAATGGGCCAGCGATGGCTTCCCGCCTGGGCGCGAAAGGAGTCGTCGTGCGTTCTTTGGCCACTTCTATCGATAATTTTCCCCATGATTGGTTTTCAGCCGGATGTACAACGGTATTTTGAATACCATCATTCAGCGAACGATACATTTGACAAGGTAAGCCAACGGGA
>CAZKIR010000445.1:862-3583 GCA_964552835.1 uncultured Bacteroidales bacterium | reverse complement strand
GCAAGTACTTTTCCTTAGCGTCCCTGCGTCTCCGCGTGAGTCTTTTTTCTCTCGCGAAGCCTGCCTCGCCGTCAGGCGGGCCGCTAAGGCACCAAGGGGGGACAATGCCACTGAACAGGAGCAGGTGCATTTCTTTCGCGCCTTCACGAACGCTTTTCCCGCCACATCAACCAATCAGCTTCACAACCTGATCAAACCTGAAACCTCGTCCAACACTTTTCTGCCCGTGGCTTCAAGGCGCTGCTTTGATTGATGCCCATCAGCGATCAGGATGCAATCTATTCCCAGGGATCCTGCCACCTCGTGGTCATGCACTGTATCACCGATCATCACGGTTTTGTCCGCTATCAATCTATATTTTTTCATCAATAATTGACCTGCATCTTCTTTGCCCGCTGCAAAGTGGTCTTTTATTCCCTGGATGCTTTCGAAAAAATCCTGTATGCCATAATATTTCACTGATTTTTCCAGGTTGGCGTGTTCCATGGCGGATAATATGTATTGTTGGTAGCCCTTTTCATGAAAATGATGAAGTACCTCACGGGCATTGTTGGCCAGTTGGCAGGTGGGAAAGATTTCGTTGTAATGCTTTATGTATTCCATGGCGGGCACGTCAAAAGGCTCTTTATCAAAATCAAAGCCAAGTGCCTTGTAATAATTTATGATTGGGAAGGTAAAAAGCTCTTTATATTTTTCTTTTTCTATCCTGGGCAAGCCCCGGTTATCTAGCAACCGGTTGATAGCTTCCATGCAAGCCTCTATATCATTGATTAATGTCCCGTTCCAGTCCCAAACTACGTTGTTTACCTGCTTCATTTTTTAAGTATTTACCGCGAAGATAATCAAGGCCGGTTAGCTTTACAAAAATAGATATTTTGTTAGCATTTAATCAATTATTATGTTAAATTTAAACGTTAGCAGCGTAAAATTTAAAAAAATTGTATTAAAATATAATTTTATGATAAAAAATTGAAAATTGTTATTTTTATAAGCAGACATGAATTTGTTTAGGGGGCCTGTTTTCAGATTTTGTCTTTTTTTTTCATTACGGATTTTATAAAAGGGGGTTAAAATTTGAAAGGAATTTTATGAATTAACACGAAATATTACAAAAAACAAAATAATTTTTAATATAATTTGCCATATAATTATTAATAGTTATATTTACAGCGAAAAATACATTAAAATGAAAATATTTTTATTGTTTCATTAAATAGTTTTAAATTATGTGTGGATTTGCTGTATACACGGGAAGCGACAAGGAGCAAAAGCTACAAGTTGCTTTTGAATTCGGTAAGGTGAAGTATAGGGGACCTGATGTAACCGAGACCGAAGATTTTGGAGATGAAGGCTGGATGGGATTCCATCGGCTGAAAATCATGGATACTTCTAACCGGGGCAACCAACCCCTGGTTGATGAGAATATACACTTGATATGCAATGGAGAGGTTTATAATTATAAAGAATTGCACAAGCAGTACGAGGACAAGTATGTTTTCCGGTCTGATAGTGATTGCGAGGTTATTATTCCCATGGTGCGGGAACATGGTATGAAAAAAACTGCCCAGATGCTGGATGCAGAGTTCGTGTGCGTGGTATACGACGACAAGGCCCGGAAATATTTCGCGGCCCGAGACCCGATCGGTATCCGTCCCATGTTTTATGGTTATAACAAGATGGACGGTAAAATCATGTTTGCCAGCGAGATGAAAGTTTTGCACGTGCTTTGCGACGATGTTAAAGCGTTTCCTCCGGGGCATTATTATGATGGGGAAAAATTTGAATCGTATCGCGAAATCCACGAGGTAGAAAAATATACCGACGAAGAGATGGAAGATGTTCTCAAGAACATTAATTATTACCTGACAAAAGCCGTGGAAAAGCGGTTACAATCTGACGTGCCCGTTGGTTTCCTATGCAGCGGTGGGCTCGATTCGAGCCTGGTTTGTGCCATCGCGGCGAAAGTGATGGACAAACCCATACGTACCTTTGCCGTGGGGATCAACGAGGATCCCATCGACACGAAATATGCCCGGGTGGTAGCTGATTACCTGGGTGCCGATCATACCGAGGTATTGTTTACCCGCCAGGATATTTTTGATACCCTTAGCACCTTGATTTATAGTATCGAAACGTATGATATTACAACTATCCGGGCTTCCATGGGCATGTACCTGGTAAGCAAATACATTACCGAGAACACGGATATCAAGGTATTGATGACGGGTGAGATAAGCGACGAAATTTTCGGCTACAAGTACACGGATTACGCGCCTTCACCAGTCGCTTTCCAAAAAGAAGCAGAGAAACGCTTGCGCGAGATATACATGTATGATGTATTGCGGGCTGATCGCAGCATTTCTTCCAATGGCCTGGAAGCCCGCGTGCCTTTTGGCGATCTGGATTTCGTGAAGTACGTGATGAGCATCCCGGCCGAGAAAAAAATGAACTTCACGGGCATAGGTAAATACCTGCTGAGAAAAAGTTTTGAAGGGGATTACTTGCCCCAGGAAATCTTGTACCGGGAAAAAGCGGCCTTTTCAGATGCCGTGGGGCATAGTGTTACCGATTATTTGAAAGCTTACGCGGCGGGGATTTACTCGGACCATGATCTAGAAGAAGCCAAGAAAAAATATCCCCATGCCACGCCCATTTCTAAAGAGAGCTTGATGTACAGGGAAATTTTTGAGCAGCATTTCAAGGGCCGCTCGGAATTGGTGG
>CAZKIR010000445.1:0-852 GCA_964552835.1 uncultured Bacteroidales bacterium | reverse complement strand
ATTGGTGGTAGATTTTTGGATGCCCAACAAGGAATAGGAAAACTGCAACGTGGACGACCCCAGCGCGAGAGTATTGCCGAACTATGGCAAAAGTGGGGAATGATATTTACTAGTTATTCCCTTGCCTCAACGGTCATGGGTACGAAGCGCACGGGCAAAGTTTTTTCTTCCTTGAATTGATTTTTGCCTGTTTTTTCCAACAAGATAAGTTTTTGCAAGGTATTGCTCACCGGGCCTAAAAGCTTCCGGCCAATTTTTAATTGTTTGGCCTTTCCCGATTTGCAGGGGGCTGTCCCTGTAGGCCTGGTCCTTTACCTCGTCGGGCACGAAAACAGCCCTTTCTACCTCGTTCATGGCCCTAAGTACTCTAGAATCCGTTATATCACGAGCCCTTAGCTGGTTTTGTATCATTTTTTCTTTTTGAGTCATCATAACTGAAATATTTTATTGGATTAATTAGCTCAAAAACTATTCCGGGTAATTGATTCATTAATTGGATATTTTTTTATCTTTAAAACGTGTATCTTAAATAAAACTACCATGGTGGATTAATCAAAATACCGTGGAAAAGTGTTAAGGATTTTTGGCTTGGTTGACAGTGAAGGGGCAAGCCAATTGTAATCCATGATTTTTACAGAAAATTATTTACCCAGGTATATGTAAGATAAAAACAATATTGGTAAGACACTTTGCTAAAAGAAAACAAGGAAACGATACTTGGGCAAAAAGAACACTAAGGGGTTGTGCCGAAATAACCTGACGTTTTAAACTTGTTCTTTTACTCTATAACTTCTTTGAAAATTCATTAAATAGCCCGCTATTCGCAGAATTTTCAAGTCGTTAAAGAACAAA